>CAZQWR010000067.1:0-4656 GCA_964597085.1 uncultured Cryptobacterium sp. | reverse complement strand
GCCCAGAAAGGCCATGCCCCTACCCACGGGCTGCCTTTTGGCGCTGTTCGCCGTGTCCGCTCGGCTTGGTTCGGGTCTTTGGTGATCGGGGTCTTGCTGCGGGGTTGCCCTGGGTTCGGTGAGCGGCTGGGGGTGTTTCCTCTTTGATAACAGGGAGTGCCTTTCTCGGAAAAACTTGGATAGTTTCTTGCATCTGGGTTTGGGTGTGGTATTTTCCCCTTCATAGGGTTAACCGGTAGAAGGGTTGCCCCTTGGACAAAGCATTTCAAAGAGCCCTGAATAGAGAAGAGGTCTATCATGTCTCATCCCGTTATTGTTGCCGATGAATGCATCGGCTGCGGCATCTGCATCGATGCCTGCCCTCAGGCCTGCATCGAGGTTGTTGACGGCGTATGCGCGGTAGTGAACGAGGAAGCTTGCATCGCTTGCGGCGACTGCCTGGAAGAGTGCCCCATGGGTGCTATCGAGGAAATCGTCGAAGACTAGCGCACCTGTTCTGTAGAAGTGCAAAAGGGGAGCGGCCTACGGGCCGCTTCTTGTTTATGGGCGGCTTTTTGTGCCGTTCAGCGGTGCTTTCAACGAAAAGTAGACGCACAAAATCCCCCGCATCCGTAGAGGAATATCCGCAAAAACCGCTATTTACGAGGGCAAATTGCTCATTCGTATATGAAATTAAACACAAACCGCCGTTTTATCTGGTAAAACGCAGGGCTTACACGTAAAATAATTGCCTGTTCAGAGGGGGCTCACACGCGATCCCCCATTCCAGTTAAATGAAATGAGGTCACGATGGCTAAGGCAGTAGTTGCATATTGCGTAAAGTGCAAGGAAAAGCGCGAAATGGTAGATCCTACCGAGGGCGTTACCAAGAACGGTCGCGTAATCACCAAGGGCACCTGCCCTGAGTGCGGCACCAAGATGTCTCTCATCGGCGGCGTTGCCAAGAAATAGCACTTCGCAAGAAGTTGGTACTTCAAAGCCCGAGTAGGTTTCTACTCGGGCTTTTCGTTTTTATATGAAACGCAACGACGCTGCGGGCTTCTTGGCTCCGCCGTTTTGGCGAAACGGCGGAACGTTCGCGCCATACGACCTGATGCTGCGGACCGCCCTTGAGTGCCGGGTTGTTAGATCTTGCTTAGATCTTTTCGCTCGTTGTTACCTTTGCTTGCGAAGCTCTCACCTGCGGAAACGCTATTGGCTAAAGTAATCTTCAACGGGAAGGTTACAAAACTTGACAATGATGCACTTAGATTTTATTATTCCAATTGTCGAAAGGGTCCGCACCACGCGGGCTCTTCGCATAGGGTCCGCCACCGCGGGCCTTACCAGTAGGTAAGAACAGATTGGTCGCTTGCAAACTCGGCAAAGCACAAGCGGCCGCAAGCTGAAAGGAATATAAAGATGGCTAAGATCATCGGCATCGACTTGGGCACCACCAACTCGGCAATGGCAGTAATGGAAGGCTCCGAGCCCGAAATTCTCGTAAACGCCGAGGGCGACCGCACTACCCCTTCCGTAGTTGGCTTTGGCAAGGACGGCGAGCGCACCGTTGGCAAGGCTGCAAAGAACAAGGCAGTTACCAACCCCGAAAACACGGTTGCATCCGTAAAGCGCTTCATCGGCCGCTCCTACGCAGAAACCTCTGAAGAGCAGAAGACCGTTGCTTACAACGTAAAGAACGGCAGCGGCGGCCGCGCTGTTGTAGACATCGACGGCAAGGACTACATGCCCGAAGAAGTTTCCGCAATGGTTCTGCAGAAGATCAAGTCCGACGCTGAAAAGCGCGTGGGCGAGCCCATCAACCAGGCAGTAATCACCGTACCGGCTTACTTCAACGACGCTCAGCGCCAGGCAACCAAGGACGCTGGTAAGATCGCCGGCCTGGAAGTTCTGCGCATCATCAACGAGCCCACCGCAGCAGCTCTGGCTTACGGCCTGGACAAAACCAACAAGGACGAAAAGGTTCTGGTATTCGACCTCGGCGGCGGCACGTTCGACGTTTCCGTGCTTGAGCTGGGCGACGGCGTGTTTGAGGTTTGCTCCACCGCTGGCGACAACCACCTGGGCGGCGACGACTGGGATCAGCGCGTTATCGACTGGATGGCTGACAAGTTCCAGGCTGAAAACGGCATCGACCTTCGCGCCGACAAGATGGCTCTGCAGCGCCTGAAGGAAGCAGCCGAAAAGGCAAAGATGGAACTTTCCTCCACCAGCCAGACCAGCATCAACCTGCCCTTCATCAGCGCTGGCGCAGCTGGCCCGCTTCACTTGGACTACACGCTTACCCGCGCTGAGTTCGAGCGCATCACCAAGGACTTGCTCGATCGCTGCAAGAAGCCCGTTGAGCAGGCTCTGCGCGACGCTGGCCTTTCCACCGGCGACGTTAACGAGGTAATCCTGGTTGGCGGCTCCACCCGTATGCCTGCCGTTCAGGAACTGGTAAAGCAGATGACTGGCAAGCAGCCCAACATGTCGGTTAACCCCGACGAGGTTGTTGCAATGGGCGCAGCTGTTCAGGGCGGCGTTCTGGCTGGCGACGTTGAGGGCATCCTCCTTCTTGACGTAACCCCGCTTTCCCTTGGCGTTGAAACCATGGGCGGCGTTATGACCAAGATGATCGACCGCAACACCACCATTCCTACCCGCAAGACCGAAATCTACTCCACGGCAGCCGACAACCAGACTTCTGTAGAGATCCACGTTCTGCAGGGCGAGCGCCAGATGGCTCAGGACAACAAGACCTTGGGCAAGTTCCAGCTCACCGGCATCCCGGCAGCACGCCGCGGCGTTCCCCAAATCGAGGTTACCTTCGACATCGACGCCAACGGCATCGTGAACGTATCCGCTAAGGACTTGGGCACCGGCAAGCAGCAGCAGATCACCATTTCCGGCTCCACCGCCCTTACCGACGACGAAGTGGATCGCATGGTTAAGGACGCCGAGCAGCACGCCGAGGAAGACAAGGTGCGCAAGGAAGAGGTTGAGCTCCGCAACAACTGCGACTCCCTCATCAACGCAACCGAAACCACCCTTGGCGAAGTTGGCGACAAGGTGAGCGACGAGGTTAAGCAGCAGGCAGAAAGCGCTGTTGCCCAGGCCAAGAGCGCACTCGAGGGTACCGACCTTGAGGCAATCAAGGCTGCTATCGAGGCAATGCAGCAGGCTGGTTACAAGATGGCCGAGGTTGTTTACGGCAACCAGGCTGCTGGTGAAGCGGGTGCCGCTGGCGCCGCAGGCGCAGCAGCTGGTGCTTCCCAGCCTGCCGACGACGACACCATCGAAGCCGACTTCGAGGTAGTCGACGAAGACGAGAAGAAGGAAAACTAGCAATGGCCGCGCCTGAAAACGACGAGGTACGCGAAGAGGCCAAGGCTGAAGAAGCCAAAGCCGAAACCGCCCCTGAAGAAGTAGAGGCCGAGGTTCTTGATGAGGAAGCTTCTGAAGGTTCGGAAGAATCCGCCGAGGAAGATCCGGTAGAGGCTGCAAAGGCCGAAGCCGATGCCTGGCGCGACAAGTACTTCAGGCTCCATGCCGAATGGGACACGTACCGTCGCCGCATGAACGAGCAGCGCGAAGAGGAAAAGCTTCGTGCAACCGAAAAGCTCGTTGAGGGCTTGCTCCCGGTCATCGACGACTTTGAGCGCAGCATTTCCTACGCCGAAGGCAATGGCGAAGAAGGCCTGCTGGGTGGCGTAAAGGCAGTGCACACCAAGCTCGGTGAAGTGCTGAAGAAGGAAGGCGTTGAGACTATCGACCCGAAGGGCGAAGCGTTCGACGCGCTAGAGTGCCAGGCGGTTGCCACGGTAGACGATGCATCGGTTCCCGATGAAACCGTTGCGGAGGTTTACCAGAAGGGTTACCGCATGGGCAACAAGGTTATCCGCGCCGCGATGGTAACCGTCACAGTAGGCGGTCCAAAGCGCGAAAAGGAAACCGAAGAAGAGTAAGTATGGCAAGGGCGGTGGCGTAAGTTACCGCCCTTGTTGTAAAGGCTGCCAACTATGTGGGGCGGCGCTTTATAACGGCCATCTTGCCTTTCAAAACGTTCGGATGCTCGGACACGGCCCTAAGGCCGCTTACCTCGCGATCCCCACGTGTTTCAAGGCAATATGACTCGTTCTAAAGCGCCGTGCTCGGTAGAGGGCGGGCCAAACCTAAAGAAAGAAGGTGGAACGAACAATGGCGAGTTCTACTCCCGATTACTACAAGACGCTGGGCGTTCCACGCGATGCGGACGCTTCCACCATCAAGAAGGCGTTTCGCAAGCTGGCACGCGAGCATCACCCCGATGCTGGCGGCGATGAAGCCAAATTCAAGGAAATCAACGAAGCCTACGAGGTTTTGTCCGACGAAAAGAAGCGCAAGCTCTACGACCAGTTCGGCACTGCAAACGAGCATCAGATTCCGTACGGTGGCGGCAACCCCTTCGCTGGAGGCGGAAACCCGTTCGGCGGAGCCGCTGGCAATCCGTTTGCGGGCGGCGGTTTCGGCGGCAGCTGGGCCGACATTTTGGAAAGCCTGCGCAACGGCACGGGCGTGCACGGCGGATGGGACTTCGGCGGTCAGCCGCAGCCCATGCCCCAGAGGGGTGCCGACAAGGAAGTTTCCATGACGGTTACGTTCGAGGAAGCTTTCAACGGTTGCGAAAAGCGCATT
>CAZQWR010000066.1:0-9003 GCA_964597085.1 uncultured Cryptobacterium sp. | reverse complement strand
GGGACGAAACCAAGATGCCTCGGTTGCGAATTAGTCGTAGCCGAGGCATCATTGCGTCAATTGAATATTACCGAGTTTCCCATGGTCAAATGGTGGTTTTGGATGAAATTTGTCACTCCCACTCAATGGTGGCAGGCGGCTTGGAGGTGATGTCGTAGCACACGCGGTTGGCGCCGGGCACTTCGGCTACGATGCGGCTGGAAATCTTGGTCAGCACGTCGTAGGGAAGCTTCGCCCAGTCGGCCGTCATGGCATCGCTGCTTTCAACCGCGCGCAAAATGATGGGACGCTGGTAAGTGCGCTCGTCGCCCATAACGCCCACGCTCTTGATGTCGGGCAGAACCGCAAAGTACTGCCAACAGCTGTGCTCGCTGTTGCGCTCCCCTGTTTCCTGGTACAAGCGCTCGTTATACGCATCAAGCTCTTCGCGCACAATGGCATCCGCATTCTTCAGAATTTCAAGCTTTTCGGGGCTTACCGCACCAATGATGCGAATTGCTAGGCCAGGACCAGGGAAAGGCTGGCGGTGCACAATATGGTCGGGCAAGCCAAGCGCCGTGCCCAATGCACGAACCTCGTCCTTGAAGAAGTGGTCCAGCGGCTCAATCAAATCAAAATGCACGCCTTCAGGGAACGGAATCAAATTATGGTGGCTCTTAATGGTGGAAGCCTTGCCGCCCGTCTTGCGCGCGCCGCTCTCAATGATGTCGGGGTAAATGGTTCCCTGGGCCAGGAACTCAATGCCATCCATATCTTGAGCAACGGTAAAGAATTCTTCCCAGAACTGCGAGCCAATGATCTTGCGCTTCTGCTCAGGGTCGGTAACGCCATCAAGCAGCTTGGCATAGCGCTCTTCCGCATGAACGTGAATGAAATCCACGTCGAACTGCTTGGTGAACACCTCTTCAACTTCTTCAGGCTCATTCTTACGCAGCATGCCATGGTTCACGAACACGCAAACCAACTGCTTGCCAATGGCCTTGGCGCACAGCGCCGCAACAACAGAAGAATCAACGCCGCCGGAAAGGCCCAGGATAACGCGCTTGCTGCCCACCTTTTCGCGAATAGCAGCAACAGAATCCTCAATGATGGAATCCATGTTCCAGTCGGCCTTCAGGCCTGCAATGTTGAACAGGAAGTTGGAAAGCATCTTGTTGCCGTATTCAGAGTGCTTAACCTCTGGGTGGAACTGCGTGGTATAGATCTTGCGCTCAGCGCACTCCATAGCGGCAACAGGGCAAATCTCGGTAGAAGCGGTAACGGTAAAGCCCTCAGGCACCTCCGTTACGGCATCGCGGTGGCTCATCCAAACCGTTTGCTTTTCAGGGGTGTCCTGGAAAAGCGCACCGCTGGCAACTTTGAGCTGCGCCGGGCCGTACTCGCCCTTTTCGGTATGGCCAACCGTGCCGCCCAAGTTAACCGCAATGGTCTGATGGCCATAGCAGAAGCCCAAAATGGGAAGGCCAAGCTCAAGCACTTTCGGGTCAATCTTCGGGGCATCTTCGGCATAAACGCTTGCGGGGCCGCCAGAAAGAATGATGGCGCTGGGCTTCATGGCCGCAATCTTTTCAGCATCCTCGTCACAAGGAACGATTTCGGAATAAACACCCAGGTCGCGAACGCGACGGGCAATAAGCTGGCCGTACTGAGCGCCAAAGTCTAGAACAATAACCTTCTGTTCAGAAGAATTGGTGGGCATAAGATCCTCCCAAAGTAGCGGCTCCGCCAGGCTTGCGCCCGCGAAGCGTGATGGCATGTAGCGTTTCAATACTAGCAAATATACAGGCTGCCACAGCTGCCGAAATATTAAAGCCGCACCACCGCGCTCCCCTTTTGAAACGCGCGGTTTTAAGCCTAGGCGCACACCAAATAAGCCCTCCCCCGGTCTGCTAGAATTTCTGCATACAAATCAGCCCGATCAAGGAGTTGAAATGTCCGAAGGCGCCGGCACCAAACTAAGCAAAATCTCAGACGCAACCGCAATTACGCGCAGAACCTTTGCAGCTGGCGCAGCAGCGGCGCTGGGATCCATGATTCTTGAGCCCATCGCAAGCGCAGCATTCGGCAACACCTACGCCCTCCCCGGGCCCACAAAAGCCTACGGCGTTGAAGTGCGCACGGTAACGGTGGAACATGGCAAATTCTGCGTAATGGTGTACAACCCCACCAGCCTTGATATCACCATCAAAGACGGCAAGCAGGTAGAATACGCTCAACCCGTTCGCAACGCCGCCGTTATCGTGCATAACTACGATAAGAACGTGGACAAGAAGGTTTGCACCGACGATAAGGGCTGCGCCGTCTTCGACCTCAAAGACATTGCCGATAAGAAAAGTTCCAAAATGCTGGGCGACTACTGGGAATTCGCTGGCAGCGTGCAAATATTCCAGAACGGCTACCGCGAAGTTTATTACCCATGTGTTCAATTCTCCGATGCAATGGCAGTAGCCATCCCCGAAATAGAAGACACTTCCAGAATTGGAACCGAAGAGCAGTTTGGCGTGTACTTCCGAACCATTTCCATGGACGGATGGAACGTTCAATACCAAACCCAGGAATTCATCGGCTGCGAAGAAAACACGTCGGAACATGAGCTGTACGTCGAGTTCTTCAGCAAGAACGGCGGCAAATTCAGCATCCAGCCCGTTATCTACAAAAGCAACGACCAGTCGCGCGTAGGCATGGCATTGGCCGATGCCCAAACCATCGAATGCAACCTGCCTTCCCCGCTTCTTGGGCAGGACAATTATTCGAACAGCTGGAACTACGGCAAAGCAACCTTCAAGGGCGACTTCTTCAACGCCAAAAGCAGCAAATTCATCAACCCGGGCGAACAGGTGCGCCTCATCGTAAGCGACCCAACCAAACAGGGCGATGCAGCGAAGCTGTATTCGCAATCAACCGGCATTGCCTGCTGCGGCACGCCGTGCCAAGGCGGAAGGCAAGAAGGCAACACCATCATCAGCCTTGCCACCAACTACAAAACCACCGAAGAAAAAGGCTACACCAGCCAAGACACCAGCGGCGGCCTTGTGCTACCCCAAGGCAACTCCTTCACGCTGAACGGCAAATGGCCAGGAAAAATGGGCAACATTACTTTGGACATGTGGACGCCGAGCCTACCCGTGATATTCAAATACGACCCAATTGGCCGCTTCATCTTGGGCGTAGATCTTCAATTCCTGGAATACAACAACCTACCTGCCGCTCCGGGCGGCAAAGCCCAATGGCATAAAACGTCCCGCGAATCCCTAAACCAGCAATGGGACAGGAAAATGAACGAAATCAAGCGCGGCTGGAACACGCTGAAAGACTACAAGCCTAAGGTAGCTTCCTACAAACCGAATTCTTCCTATAGCTTCATCGACTTCAGCCTTCGCTTCCAAGCATTGCTGGACATGAAGTACAAGCAAGACCAAAACTGCTGGGACGGCAATGTCCGCGCAGTTGTGGGCGGCGCTTTCAGCATTTCCTATACCGCTCCCTTCACGTTCATGTTTTTCCCGATGTACGCAAAAATCGCCTTCGATGCCGACCTTTCGCTGGCGGTATCGGGCTTCCTGCATTCCTCCTACTCGGAAACCTACACGGACGGTTCCACCACCAGGCCCAGCGCCAATATAATCAATGTCCTTAAGAATGCCCAGTTCAGCAATGAAGCGAGCGTTAGTCCCACCCTTCACGCGAAGTTGACCGGAACGTTGGCCGTTGGCGCAGACAAACTGGCAAGCGCCGGCATTCGAGCATCCGGCGGTATTTCGGTAACCTGGATGTTCTTCATCCCAAAAAGGGATGGCAAAAAAGACCCGCGCTTCATTTTTGGCTACGAATACGGCATCGAAGTATTCGCCGAAATACTTATCTTCACCACCAGCAGGAAGCTTTGGGGCGATGCCAATGCCACCTACTACGATTCCGACAAGGAAAACAACACTTCGAAATCTGCGCTCAAGAGCGGGAATTTCTCAATCACTCCCGCAGTAAACGAAGCCGACAGCGCAGACGACACCATAGACCTCGACGAATTCGCCATCGTAACCTCTGAAACGCTTGAGGCTTTGGCCGAAGTTGCCATCAGCACCTCCAGCAGCCAAGCCGCAGTTGCCAGCGTTGCCGCCATGAAGGTTGCGAATGAGGAAAACGCACCTCTTGAAATCAACGACTTCACTGTTTGCGGAGCCGAAGCTGCAAAGGAAGAAATCTGCGCCACCGAGCTAAGCACTTCCAGCACCAGCGGCTCCTCCAACGACGAAGTAATGCTGCTGGCAGACAACGAAACGCAAGCTGGGTCCAGCTACTCTTGGCCCACCGGGCACGAATCGAGCCCCAACGACCGAGGCAGCGGCTCCGACATTATCATGGGCCTTGCCAAAAACGGCGGCGTTAAGCCAAGGCGCATGGACCTGGTGGCGAAAGACGCCTACCTTGCGCCCAGCAGCAAGCTTGTTGAAATCTACAATTCAAAATACCTGTTCAGAACCGCAACGGTATCCATAAACGGCGTTGTTCGAAACCGCCTTGTTTACCAACGCATCGAAGACGGCAGCATATCCAAGCCCTTCCCCGTTGAATTCCAAGACAAAACCCCTGGGGCAGAAAGCCGCGCCGACTTCTACGACTATGCCTTCGATATAAAGCTGGTAAACAAGCAGAAGGATTACGCAGACGTAGTGCTTATGGTTCTTTCGGGCAAACGACCAAGCGACGATAAAACCAGCATCTACAGCGCCGCAGAAGCAACCGTTTTGAACGTGGTGCGCCTGGTTTACAACAGCGAAGCCTCCACCGACAAAGGCTGCTTCGAGGTAAAAAGCTGCAGAACCTGGAGTTCCCCTACTTACGAAAACTCGAAAAAGTACTTTGCCTTTACCAACCCCCACCTGCAAACGCGTAGGCTCAATACCGACGAAGATGGCTTCAACCGCCTTAGCACCGATGGCTACGAGCACGCTTTGGGCTATTTCATCATCAATGCCGCAGCTTCCAAAGAAGACCTGCTTTCACCCGAAAACGATAATGTTCAAGTTGGCTTGGGTATCTTGCATCTTTCGATTGGCAGCGATTCTGACGAACTGCAAGTAACCTCGCTGAGCAGCATGGGGCAGAACATCGTATCTACAGCCATCGACACTTTGATGCCCCACCCCTCTGAAGCAAATTCGCTTTACTGCTCGATGGGCTACAAAACCAAAGCAGGCTGCGGAGCCAAGGCGCTTAAACTCACCTTTGAAACCACAGATGGGCGAAGCAGGCTTTCAGGTGCAAGCGCAATCGATATCATCAATACCGACCCAAAGGTAAAATCCCTTAACCCTTGGAACACGAAAAATGCGTTGTTGGCCGCGGTTTCCACCCATGAAAACGTAAGCGAGCTTGACCAAAACGGTTACTTGGCGCTTTGCTCCACGCCTAACAAAGACCAAATTCAAGCCATCGAAAGCGGTTCGGGAAAGCCGGGCACCTTCGATAAGGAAAACAGCTGCATCAGCCCCACCGATGTACCCCTTGGGAACGTTCGTGTTGATGCAACCCACGAGTATTGCTACTTCCCCAGCAACCACGATGGCAAGGGCTTCTACAATTACGATGAAGAGGGCAATGCCACGGCAGCCACCGAAGACCCGCAATTCGCCATCAACGCAATTGCCATGGCAGACGGCGTGTTCACCAGCCCGTTTGTTCTTGCCGACTGCGGCGAAAACTACGTAGACACCTTCTGCGTGGTTGAAGACACCAGCGAAACAAACGGCACTTCAAGCCACTTCGTAACCTGCAGCATCACCAACTTCGATACTGCCGCTGCAAACATCTACAGCTTCAGCGTACCGTTCTTAGCGTCCATTTCGGTTGATAGCCTTACGCTCACCGATGCCGTTGTTCATGCAGGGGATTCGATTACCTTCGCTGTCACCCTCACCAACACGGGCAATACGGTAATGACGAAGGCGGTTTTGCACTTCTTCATCAACAACAAAGAGCTAACAGAGCTGCCTAAACTCGAGCTCTGCTTCGACGATGCTGAAAACGGAGACGACTACCTGGAGTATGATTTCGACTACGAGACCGACTACATGAGCGACACTACCAAGAAGAGCATTCTTGTAAACGAATACGGCGATGCCGCACTTGCTCCCGGTCAAACCAGAACATTCCTTTTCGAGGTTCCCACACAGGAAAGTTGGGAAGGCGAATGCACCCTTGTTGCCAACGTTCCTTCCGAGGAAACTACGATCTACGACCCCTGTACCAACGAAATTATCGCCGCTAAGGACTCGAAGCATATCGCCTCATTCGAATCTACCGATGCCAACACCGAATCCGAAACCTTCACCATCGCCGGCGAAGAAGAAGTGGAACCCTACTACGACGAAGACTTGCCCGACGACATCGATGATTACGACGATGATGACGGCGGCTCCAGCAACGGCAGCGGCAACGGAAACGGCGGATCGGGCGACGGCAGCGACGGATCTGGGGCCGATTCAAAATCAAGCTCAGCCCGCACAGCCGACCCATTCACGGCAGCAGGCCCGCTAGCTGCAGCCTTGGCCGCCGCAGGCGCTGGCTTGGCAGCCTACAGTGCCCGCCGCACCCGCCTGGAAAACGGCGAAATAAACGAAGACGAGGAATAGCCCACAACCGAATGGGGCGGCAAGCCGAAACGCTTGCCGCCCCATTTCTATGCCCTTGAAGCTCAGCTCGAATTGTTGCAGATAGGCTATCCGTATTCTGATGCCAACCAAGGAGCTTTTCTGCCGGAGCCTATCTTCATGGTTCGAATAACCATGGGCTTTCCGCCGGCAATCAGAGCCCCCTTAGAAGAACGCCAGGCTCGCAAAAACCTTCGGCGGCGCAGCGCTACTCCCCTAGGCAATGCTCGGGAACAACGCAAACCATAACCGCGGTTTCTGTTTCGCTGGCATTGCTGAAGCCATGGCTATGCCCCATGGGGCAATAGTGGCACTGGCCAGGCTCAAGGCATTCTTCCCCATCGTCGTACTTGGCTAGAACCTTGCCCGAGATGAGGTAAACAATTTCACTATTACGCTCGTGCTTGTGGTAGCCCGTGGTATTGCCCGGCTCCAAACGGCTTACGCAGATGCGCACGGCATCATCGTTGTACATCTTTGCCTCAACATGCCCTTCGCCGCCTTTGAAATTGGCAATGGACTGAAACTCCTGGCTTGGGAAATCGATGATCATGCGCCTCTCCTATCTAACCGCTTGCAATGCTTTTACTGTAGCAGCCTTACAGCTCGATGCGACCGAACTTGGCAAGCAGCTCTGATGCAGCCGCGCAAGCTTCGCAGTTGCAGTACTTGGCGCCTTCGGCCTTGCGCTGCTCCTGCATCTTCAAAAATTCCGCTGCAGCTTCAGCGCCCATCATCTCAACTGCAGGGCCTTTTGCAAAAGCAATAACCCCATCGATAGTGGTGGGGCGGCCCTCAAGAACATCGAGCAGCTGTTTGGTGGCTGCATCAACGGCTGCTTCGCTGCCGTCGGCAGCAACAGAGGCCTTCCATGCGTTGGCGGCGTCTTTGGTTACCTGTGTGCTAGAGCCAGCGGCGGCCAGAGTGTTTACGCGGGTTTCCACATAATCGAGCAGTTCCTTTTCCATGATGAAAATCCAATCTGTTAGTACTTACGTGAGGTCCGCTACGTTTTGCGGTTCACTTTTCTATCGCAGTTCTATTCTATATCGTTTAAACTAACAGGCAAAAGTACGATTTTTAAAGATACTGGTATCAGGAAAGATACTTCCAAGCTTTAAGTTCCAAGGCTTAAGAGACGCCCTAGCTGCAATAAGCCACCCATAAGCAAGGAGGGCACCATGGATAAAGACCTGTTCGGCATTTGCCCATTCGTAACCACCCAGCGTTTGCTGCAAGGAAAGTGGTCCATCTTGGTGTTGCATCATTTATCAGAAGGCCCCGTTCGCTTCAACGAGCTGCAGCGCCGCATGCCAAAGATGACTCACGCAACGCTTTCACGCCAACTCAAGCAAATGGAGGCGGACAAGCTCATTACCCGCGAAGACTTGGGCACAGTGCCGCCTTGCGTGCAATACCGCCTAAGCCCCATAGGCGAGCAATTCATGCCTGTGCTTTCCGCCATGCAAAAATGGGGGCAATCGTACATAAGCACCTGCTTGGAGCCTTCACCCCAAATGGACAAATACGCAAAATCGTTCGAGGCTTAAAGCAACAGCCCCTGGCACAAAGCGCTTCACAAACAATACCGATAGAATATTTCTTATTTAAAACTTCTAGAAAAGAGTCGCAATGATACGCAACCAAGCTGAAACGACGTGCGCCAAAAAACTCATTCCCCTGCTTTTGAGCATGATGCTTGCTCTTGGATGCATTGGGGTCGGACTCTCTGGCTGCTCAAGCGCAAATACCTCCGCACAAAACAGCAGTGCACAAAGCAACGCCGAGCAAACTTCCGCTTCCTCCATAGCCCAACAGCTTAAAGACATAGAAGGCGTTGTCAGCGTCGAAAGCTATCAGAACGATTCCATCAAGAAGTACGGGCTCGACCAGACCTACGAAACTTACGAGATAACTTTTGAGCAGCCAATAGATCATAACGACACCTCGGCCGGAACGTTCAAGCAGCGCGTGCGCTTGTTCTACTCTGCCGCAGATGCCGTAAATATCGTCAATACAGACGGCTACATGCTAACGGACCTTCCTACCACGGCCTATCGCCAATTCTGCAACCAAACGTTCATCGAACGATACGGCACACCCAATATCATTCAAATCGAGTACCGTTATTTCGGCGAATCAACGCCCGAAGGCCTTGACCTTGAGGGAACTGCGCTCTGGGATAAGCTAACCGTGGAGCAAGCGGCTACCGACTTTCATGAAATAGTTCAGAAGCTTTCGAGCGCCCTTACGGGCAAACGCCTTTGGACAGGAACGAGCAAGGGCGGTTTCGCAACCGATTATCAATGCTATTTCCAGGAGCAGCACGGCTACAACGACGCGGATGCTTTCG
>CAZQWR010000065.1:0-9193 GCA_964597085.1 uncultured Cryptobacterium sp. | reverse complement strand
GATTTCGCCACGCTCCAGGAAGTAGGCAAGAACCTTGTCGGGAGTGTTGGAGTGAACATGCACTTTGAACTTAGGGGTGCTGCCAACGCACAGTTCGCAGTCGCCCATAGTGGAAAGGAAGTCCAAAGCTTCTTCAGGATCGAGCGTTTCAGAATTGACCAAGAACTCATTGCAGTACTTGTAAGCAGAGCCTTCCCAGTCGTTGATCTGCTCGATTTCAACCTTAGGAGCGGCGGTGCGCGCAAAGGCCAACTCATCAACCATGGCCTCGGCACGACCGGTAAGAGCGGCAACGAAGGAATCGAAGAAGATGGCAATACCAAAGCCACCAGCATCAACTACGCCGTTTTCTTTCAAAACAGGAAGGAAATCGGGCGTGCGCTGAACGGAGGCATAGGATTCGCCAACGATGAACTGCAGGCCTTCGTCCAAGTCCATCTTCTTCTTGCGAGCCTTATGGGCTGCAGCGGCAGTATCACGAAGAACCGTAAGAATGGTACCCTCCACAGGCTTACGCACCGCATTGAAAGCAACCTCAACAGCGCGGGCAAAAGCATCGTCAACGGCAACAAGGTCGAACTCTTCATGACCTGCAATGCCTTCGCAAAGACCACGCATAATCTGTGAAGTGATAACGCCAGAGTTGCCACGAGCGCCCATAAGCGCACCAGTGGTAATAGCGCGACGACGATCCTCGTCGGTTACGCCGATGGGAAGCTTGGCCAGGTTTTCAACAACCATGGCGAGCGTAAGAGACATATTGGTGCCCGTATCGCCATCGGGAACAGGGAATACGTTCAGACGGTTGATCTCTTCCTTGCGATCGCCCAGGGCTTTAGCGGCAGCAGCAATGGCGTTGACGACATCGTTAGAGGTGTAATTGCTCATAGTGGGGCTGTTCTCCTAAAAAGACTGTTACATGCTCATTCGCGTGATTAGCGGACCTTGATGCCCTGAACGTGAACGCATACTTCCTTGAGGTTTTCAACGAATTCCTTCAATGCGAAGGAAACCTGCTCAACCAAGTTGGTGGAGACAACGTTGATATTTACGCCATGCTCCAAGATGACGTAAAGGTTAACGGTGGTTCCCTCTTCGTCGGTAGAAACAAGAATGCCCCTGCGCAAACGAGACTGAGGAAGAATCTTTGCCAAGCCGTCAACGGCATTTGGCGCAGCCATGCCAACAACGCCATAGCACTCAAGTGCAGCATGGCCGGCAACGTCGGCGATAACGTCTTGGGAGACGAAAAGTTCTCCAGCGATTTCGTTAACCATGTATATATCCTTTCACCAGCGCCCTAATTCAGAGCGCAAATGACGAATGACCAGTAGACAAGTATAGCCGATGCAAAACAGGGCGCTACTTTCGCTTCAAGACTGCGCAGGGAACGCACAAAAGCTTAGTTTATCGAAGCATTCATACTTTCGAATGGATTTGATGAGCAATGCGCTACTAAAAATCGTATACGTGCTATCCTTGCATCTTGTGTTTGCGCACTGAATTTTTCCATTGGCGGTAGCAAGATACTGTGATATAGTGTTTGGGCTATTGGAATTCCGCGGCGCAAGCCGTAACGAAAATACGAAGTAAATGGAGTTGATCAAGAATGTCCAAAGTATGCGAGATCTGCGGTAAGGCACCTGTTGCTGGTCGTAGCATCAGCCACTCTCATCGCGTAAGCAACCGTACCTTCCGTCCTAACATCCAGAAGATCACCATCAAGGTGAACGGCACCGTTAAGCGTGCAAACGTTTGCACCAAGTGCATGAAAGCTGGCAAGGTAGAGCGCGCATAAGCTAGCTCCTGTTAGCCTGGGACATTTGCTCCTGTATTTTCAAGGGTCGCGAAAGCGGCCCTTTTCTTTTTCGCGGGTTTATGGCCGCCCTTCCCCAAAAGGACCAAGCGGAGCCTTTCAGTATTGCATCTTGGTATAGACCAATGATCCACTCAAAAGCTTGCAAGCCAGTTGGGCACCATAAATCTATTTGCCTTTGTGGGTACCGAAGAATGGGCAATAAATTCATTTCCTTGCTAGCTGCACATAAGCAAAATAACGTGCTTTGATGCAAAAAATGGGCCTTAGCCCATTTAGATGCTTTATTTGATTTTAAAAACTCCCTTTATGTCTTTCACGGTACCGGAAAGCTCGGAAACAACTTCCCTACTATCCTTCAAGATGCCACCTAACGCTCGGCCCGCATCTTTCAAGTTGTCTTTCATCTCATCGGAAAGGATTGGCTTATCTTCGGATTCATCCTTTTCTGCGTTTGATTCCTTTGCGGCAACTCCAGCAGGTTCACTCGAATCATCAGAAACGGTTTCCCCTGATTCGCCAGTTGAAGATTCAGCAGCTTCGGTGGAAGCGGGAGCAAGCTTTTCAACCTCAAGCTGAATGGCATAAACCTGGTCGTCTACCTTATCGAGCTTTTGGGCAAATTCGGGATGCTCGGCATCCAGAGCATCAACGGCAAGCTGCACATCTTTCAGGCGTGCATGCAGCGTGTTTATCATCTTCAAAACATCTTCGTTCATATACGACGCCCCCTTTAGCGGTACCTTTGCTTCATGGCTCGTTCGATTTCACGCTTGGAATCGCGCTCAGCCATAGCAGCACGTTTATCGTAAAGCTTTTTACCACGCGCAACGGCTAGTTCCAGCTTTACTCGCGAATTTGTGTCGAAATAAATCTTAATAGGCACAAGCGCCATGCCCTTTTCCTGCGTTTTGCGCTCTAACTCGCGAATTTCTTTGCGGTGCAAAAGCAGTTTTCGCTTTCGATCGGGGTCGGGGTTGGCCAGGTTGCCATGACTGTAGGGCGAAATATGCAGATTGTTCACCCAAACCTCACCTTTGCGGATAAGCGCAAAACAGTCGGTAAGCTGACAGTTGTTTTCCCGCAGCGAGCGCACTTCGGTGCCAGTAAGCACTATACCCGCTTCGTAGGTTTGCAGAATTTCATAATCGTGTAATGCGCGACGATTCTTCGCCAGAACCTTGGTTTCCTTCTTCGCCACGGCTACATCCCCGGAACGAAGGAAACGTCTTCATCCAAATCCAAGATAAAGCGCTTCAGAAGCAAAACAGTGTCTTCGACATCAGAGAGCTTAAGAACTTCCGAAGGGGTATGCATATAGCGAATAGGAATGGAAACCAAACCGGAAGCACAGCCACCGCGCTGAATCTGCATTTCAGACGCATCCGTGCCAGAGTTGCCGGGCTCAGCCTCGAACTGGACCTTAATCCCCTCAGCCTTGGCAGCTGCGCACAGGCGCTCGAACCCCACTGGGTTCACGTTGGGACCACGGGCAATTACGGGGCCACCGCCGCATTCGATGGAACCGTAGCGATTGGAATCTATGCCAGGATAATCGGTTGCATGAGTGGTATCCAAAGCAATTGCCACATCGGGGTTAACGCTAAACGCGGAGGTAAGAGCGCCTCGCGATCCAATTTCTTCCTGAACAGAAGCACAGCAAATATAGGAACCGAGAGCGCCTTCAACCTTGGCAAGCTCCTCCATAACACGCGTAATTACATACACGCCGGCTTTGTCGTCGAAAGCGCGGGAAACAGCCATGCCCTTTCCGTACTTTTCAAAGCCAACGCCATACGTAATAACATCGCCCACGCGAACCAAGCTCTTAACGCGACGCACCGACATGCCCAAGTCTACAAAGAGACCGCTGATGGGAGTAACTTTTGAACGCTCGTCGGCTTCAATGAGATGAATGGGCTTTTTACCCACAATGCCACGGAAAACCCCTTCTTGGGTATGCACGTCAACGCGAAGACCCGGCAAAATGCCAGCATCTACCCCGCCAACAGCAGCAATATGAAGATAGCCCTGGTCATCGATGCTTTTTACCATCAGGCCAACTTCATCCATGTGGGCAGAAATAAGCACCGTGGGAGCACTTCCCGTACCGTCAAGCCGAGCATGGACCGAGCCCATTACATCGGTGGCAATTTCACTGGCCACATCAGAAAGACGTTCGCGAACCAAATTCGCAACAGCAACTTCGCTGCCAGTAACAGAAGGGGTTTCAAGCAGATCTTTCAGAAATGCTTTATCAACCTTAGCCATGAAGAACCTCGATCCTAAGAACGGTAAATACCGCAAAAATTCGTTTCAGCAATTATACCAGCGAGGAATTAGCCCCTGCCGGAAGACAATCGGACCAAACCACGTTCGCGCAAATTTCATTTTAAGCAATGCCGCGATGCGCACGAAGACAAACGGGATACCTGCTATTGAACGAAACGCAAAGCTACGAGTAGTGACCGACACGCGCTTCGTTTGCCAATTTGAACTTAAGCTTTCGCTCGCGAGGATGCGCTGCAACCAGCACCACATCAATGCTTTGACCAAGCCTATAGCGAATACCGGTAGACGACCCTGTAAGGCAATGACGTTCTGGGTCGAACGAAAAATACTCATCCCCCAAATGCTCAACAGCAACCGAACCAGTAGCAGTGCATTCGAGCCTAACCATAATCCCGAAAGTAGAAACGTGCGAAATAACGCCCTTGTAGGTAGAACCGATGAACTGCTGAAGGTATTCGATTATCTTGCAAAGCTGCGACTGACGAGCGGCTTTTTCCGCTTCGCGTTCCATATGCGAAGAATGCTCCGCCATCCAAGCCATACTGTTCTTCTGCGCTTCATAGGTTGCCGTATGTCCGAAAAACGCCTCTTTGCACATTCGATGCACCAGAAGGTCAGGATAACGACGGATCGGACTGGTGAAATGGCAGTACGTTTCAAGCGCCAAGCCATAATGGGAGCTGAGATCGATTCGATACACGGCTCGCTTCATAGTGCGCAACAAAAGAGTGTTGACCAATTCCTGCTGCGGGAATCCCTTAACGAGCTTAAGCACTTTCTGCAACTCATGCGGGTTGCCGCTGCAAAACAAACGCTTGTTCACTTCGTTGAAAAGCGGCCATTCCTGCAGATTTTGGTAAAGGGAAAGCAATCCATCGCCATCTGGCTCATCGTGAATTCGATACACGCATGGCAACCCCTGCCCGGTAAGCCATTCCGCAACCAGGTGGTTAGCCAAAATCATCGATTCCTCGATAAGCTCGGTTGCATCGGTTTTACGCCTATAGGAAATACCAACGGGCTTGCCTTCGGTATCGAGCACTGCCTTAGCCTCAACGCGGTTGAAGTCCATGCAGCCATCTTTTTTACGACGAGCAAATAAGGCTTTTGCCATGGAATCGAGTGCGTTTATGCGTTTCTTCAGGCTGAGTGCTGCTTTTGCATCCAAAGGCAAAGACCCCTGCGGCGTTTCGCACTCGCTCATAGCACGAAGAAGCTCTTCACCGCTTTTAGCGGCGGAAGAATTCAACAAAGCCTGAGCTTGCTCGTAGGAAAGGCGCGCTTTGGAGCGAATAACCGAAGGAAATACCTCGTAGTTCAGCACCGTGCCCTCTGGCGAAAGAACGGCCCGAACAGTGATGGTGCAGCGATCTTCACCAGGAACAAGGGAACAAAGCCCATTGCTGAGTTGTTCGGGGAGCATGGGAATAACCCTGTCGGACAGATAAACGGAAGTAGCCCTGCGGCGAGCATCCAAATCGATAGAAGAACCAAACTCAACGAACTGTGAAACATCGGCGATATGAACGCCCAGAATCAAATTAGAGCCATTCCATTCCAAGGAAATAGCATCATCGAAGTCGCGAGCGTCTACCGGGTCGATAGTGAAAACGAATTCATCGCGCAAGTCCCGATACCCTCGAGCAATGCAAGTTTCAGCATCGATTGCACAGGCAGCGGCCTCTTCCATAGACGATTCGGAAAACTCGGTTTCGAACTGATGCTCGGCGACAATCAAGTCGATGTTGATAGCGCTATCAGTTTCAGAACCAACAATGCGAATCACCTGACCAGTAGCTGCAGAGTTGCGCGAAGGAAACTCGATGATGCGAACTTCCACGATGTCACCGTCGTTGACCTGTGGCGCATCTGCACGCAATGTGAAAATATCGCAGGGAACGCTTGGGTCTTCAGGAATCACAACGCCAAACGGTTCAGCTACCTCGTATCGCCCGATAAGGGTATCTCGAGCCCGCATGATTACGCGTAGAACACGAGCAGCTGGCTTGCGCGAACCGAATTCATGCTTATCGGGAGAGCCACTCATGCGCGCAACTTCCACCAAGTCACCAGGAAAAGCTCCCGCTGTTTTTGAGGCTGGGACGAAAAACTCACCTTCAGCTGTTTTTACAAATCCAAAGCCTTGCGCATTAAGTTCCAAAATGCCCTGGGGACGAGCCTTTGGACGCCTGCGTGCTTTAGAGCTGCGACGTGCCATTGCCTACCACCCGATCTAGATTCTAGAACGAACCGAATCGAAGGCCACCGTTTCCTGGGTAGCCTCATTGGTGGTTTCGATGTTGGGCGCAATTCCGTTACCATCAATCTGGCGTCCCCCAGGGGTTAAATAGTATGCAGCGGTATAGCGAATAGCGCCACCGAAAGAAAGCGGCTGCATTGCCTGCACCGAACCCTTGCCTTGCGTAGTTTCACCAACAACCTGAGCACGACCCGATTCCTGCAGTGCGGCAGTAAGCACCTCAGCACAACCAGCAGTACGGGAGTTGGCCATAACAACCAACGGCGCAGTAGTTAAGGTATCGCCGCTGGCACTGCGCGTGGTTTTTCCGCTTACGGTTTCAATCTGTACCACAGCGCCACTGTTCATAAACAATGAGGCAATGCCAACGGCCTGCGTGAGGTAGCCGCCGGGGACATCGCGAAGATCAAGAATGAATGCTTGAGCGCCCTGGGAAACCGAATCGTTGACCGCATTGGCAACCATAGTGCTGGAATCGGATGATATCTGCTTCACATCGATAGTGCATACGCCATCATCTACAGACCAGGTAATGTTGACCTGCGAAGTGGAGTTGTAGGTGAGATTCGTGCCGTAGGAAGTAGCGCTTTCACCCTGCTTTTGCGAAGGACGGCTCCAAGTAATATAAACGCTTTCGCCATCTTTTCGAGAAAGCGCATTGATTACATCGGGCATGCTCCAAGAAGTTTTGGTAACGCCATCGATGGAAACAACGTAGTCGCCCGCTTGAATACCGGCAACGGCAGCTGCTGAGTCTTCGAACACATCGGACGCAAAGCACTTGCCATCAGCTTCACCAAACAGCACCCCAATACCGGCTTCCGGATTAGTGGTGGTTGCCTGATAAGCCCTATAGCTTGATTCATCGTAATAGCGCAGAAATGAATCTTCAGTTCCCTCAGTGTAGGCATTGAGCACGCTGGTAGTTACCTTGGAAAGGTCGTAGTCGTCCATGCTGCTCTTCTGAAGAATTCCCTGAACTTCAGCCACACGAGCAGAAAGAGAATCGTAGGTATCGCCCGAAACAGTTTGCCCAGGGTTCACCTGGGTGTCGACGTCGAAATTGTCGAAACCCATTGCATTGAGCAGAGCAGTGTTGCCACGGGCAATGAAGCCTGCGCAAAAAACCAAGCATATGAAAATGCAAGCACCGAGAAACTTCACGATGCTTGCATTCCGTTTGTTCGAAGAATCCACTTTAGTGGTTTTCTTGAAATCGCTCACTAAAGAACTTTCTGTTAGCCCTGTAAAGTAGTGCCTATATTACACCTTCAGGTAACGACGCATTGCAAACAGGGAACCCAAAACACCGATAACAAGACCAGCAACAAGAAGAGCAACGTAGATGAGCAGGAACATACCGATGCTGATGTTGATGGGCAGCCAAGGCAAGGCAATGGCCATCTGAGGTAAAACAAGGTTGCGGGTTACCTCAAGCAAAAGGATTGCCAAAATTGCACCGATAATTGCATGCAAGGAACCTTCGGCCAAGAAAGGCCCGCGGATGAAGCCATTGGAGGCACCAACCAAGCGCATGATGGCAATTTCCTTACGACGAGCAAGAATAGCCAAGCGGATGGTGTTGTTGATAAAGATGAATGCAATAACAATAAGCAAAGCAATAAGCGCAATGCCCGCGGTACGGATAGCGTTAGTAAGACTGAACAGCTTATCTACCGTTTTCTGACCATACTGAAGCGAATCGGAAGGATCGCTTGGATTATCGCAGATGTTCACGAAATCCTGGTTTGCCAGAATGGTAGAAGCGATGTCGGAAACGCTCTGAGCGTCCGAAAGCTGAACATCGATAGAAGCCGGAAGCGGGTTCTGGCCATCGAGCTGATCGACAATTTCAGGGTTGGAAGTAGATTTGCGGAAGTTTTCCAGCGCCTGATCCTTCGTGGTGAAGGAAACACTTTCTACGCCGCTGTAATTGCGAATCTGATTCTCAACCTTGGCAATAGCGTCTTCGGAAGCATCGTCTTTCACGTAGGCCGTAATAGAAACCTGGTTTTCCACCGATGCCACAACATTGTTCACCACAGCACCAGCAATACAGAAGATGCCGATGATAAGCAGCGAAAGGAAAATAGTGATGATGGAACCAAGAGTGGTTGAAAGGTTGCGCGTGAAGCCGGTAAGGGATTCACGGAAGAAGTAAAACAGACTAGACATCGAAACCGTACACTCCCCTGTCCTGGTCGCGGGTAAGAACACCCTTGTCGAGCGCGATAACGCGGCGACGCATGTTGTCAACCATTTCGCGATCATGCGTGGCTACAAGAACCGTAGTGCCCGTGCGGTTGATTCGCTCAAGCAGATCCATGATGCCGCGCGAATTCTGCGGGTCGAGGTTGCCAGTAGGCTCGTCGCAGATAAGCAGCGGAGGGCGGTTAACGATTGCACGAGCAATCGAAACACGCTGCTGCTCGCCACCGGAAAGCTGGTCGGGGCGCTTGTTCATCTTGTCCTGCAGGCCAACAAGGCGAAGCACCTCGGGGACCTGGGTGCGGATAACATGACGAGACTTACCGATTACCTCGAGTGCGAATGCAACGTTTTCGAAAACGGTTTTGTTAGGCAGGAGCTTAAAGTCCTGGAAAACGCAACCGATGTTGCGGCGAAGGTAGGGCACGCGCCAATTACGCATGCTGGTAAGGTCTTCCTCGGCAATGTAGATATGACCCTGGGTGGGCTTGATCTGACGGATAAGCAGATTGATGAAGGTGGACTTGCCCGAGCCGGAATGACCTACCAGGAACACGAATTCACCAGGGAAGATATGCAACGAGATATCGTTCAGCGCAGGATTGTTGGGCTGAGCC
>CAZQWR010000064.1:0-9352 GCA_964597085.1 uncultured Cryptobacterium sp. | reverse complement strand
CGAAGCTGACCGGTTTGCCCGAGGGCGCCACCGTCACCGTGACGCAGACTGCCGAAGATGGCTACACCACTACCTATACGGTTAACGAAGGCGATTCGACTTCCGACCCTGCTAAGGCGACGGTTGACCCGAATGCCCCGCAGAAGGTGGTCATCACTAACACCTACGCAGCACAGCCTGCTGTGTTTGATACGGAAACGGCTTTGAGCTTCAGCAAGGAGCTCACTGGCCGCGCATGGGTTACGGGCGATGAGTTCGAGTTCAATCTTGCGGGTGCCGATGAGGCAACACAGGCAGCCATCAACGACGGCACCATCAAGGGCGTTTCGAAGGAAGGCGCCGATACCGATGTAACCACCAAAGCCGACGTTACCGTTAAGCAGGGCGGTAGCACCGAGGCAATGGCATTCGATTTCGGCAAGATGAAGTTCACCAAGGCCGGCACCTACAACTTCAAGGTGACCGAAGCCGCTGGCAGCCTTGCGGGCGTAACCTACGACACGCACGAGGCAACCTTCCAGGTTGTGGTAACCGACAACGGCAAGGGCGGCCTGGTTGCATCTGCAACTTCCAGCAACCTTAAGTTCACCAACAAGTACGAGTCTTCGCTTGATTACGGCGCCATGGGCGGCCTTATGCTGGAAAAGGTGCTCACCGACCATGAAATTGCAGCCGATCAGTTCGAGTGGACGCTGAAGGCGTCTGACGAAGCTTCGGCCAACCTGCTGGGCATCGATGCCGCATCGGGCAAGGTAATCAAGTCCACCACCGCAAGCCAGAATTCCGACAACAGCGCATCTGAGGGCATTAGCCTGCTGCCTTCCACCGGCCTGAAGTTCACTCAGGAAAATGTTGGCAAGACCTACACCTACACCCTTGCCGAGACCAATTCTGGTGCTAAGGGCTACACCTACGACACCGACGTTCGCACCATTACCATTGCGGTAACGGGCGACAGCAGCAAGGCCACCATCACTGCAACCACCACGGTTGCCAAGGCTGGCGAAACGGTAGCTACCTACGCCTACACCACCGGCCAGGAAAAGGGCGATTCTGCTGTAGTTGAGTTCACCAACCAGTACAAGGCTTCCGGCACCCTGGGCGGTGACGGCAGCGTAGCTATCAAGGCTTCCAAGCAGCTCACCGGCCGCGACATGGTGAAGGGCGAGTTCACCTTCAATGTGCTTGACGCCGACAAGAACAAAGTTGCTACTGGTACCAACGATGCCAACGGCAACATCACCTTCAGTGCTATCAAGTACGACCAGACCATGCTGGGCGAGCATAAGTACACTGTGGTTGAGGATGCCGATAGCATGCCCAGCGGCGTAACCCCCGAGGTTTCCGAGTTCGCCATCGTGGTGAACGTGGCCGACAACAATGACGGCACGCTGAAGATTGCGGTTGGTTACCCCGAAGGTTCCGAGAGTGGCCTGGTGTTTGAAAACACCTACGGCAAGAGCTCCACGGCAACCGTGAACATGAACGGTGAAAAGGACCTGCAGGTTCTTACTGGCATTGGTTGGCTTGGCCCCCAGAACGCGGAAGGCGCATTCACCTTCACTCTTACCGGCGAAGAGGGTGCGCCCATGCCTGAAGGTGCAACCGGCCAAACCATGAAGGTAACGAACAAGGCCATTGGCTCTTCTAAGCAGAGCTTTACTGTGGACTTCGGCAGCATTACCTACACTATGGATAATGTGCTCGGCTCTACCGCCGATGAGCCTCAGGTAACTGCCGACGATGCGGAAGCCACCGCCAAGCGCAGCAAGACCTTCACCTACACGGTTGAAGAGTCTGGCAGCCTGCCTGGCGTAACCAACGACAAGGCCGCTACCAAGACCATCAAGGTAATCGTTACCGATAACGGCGACGGCACGCTTTCAACTACCACCACGGTTGATGGCAAGGAAAAGGCCGAGGGCTCCAAGCTGTTCACCTACACGAACACGTACGCCAAGGGCGGCAAACTTGATCCTATTGATGTTGTGGTAACCGACGACTACGGCTTCGACATTAGCAAGACCCTTGAGGGTCGCGATATCCAGGCTGGCGAGTTCAAGTTCCAGCTCACCGACAGCCACGGCGAGGTTGTTGCCACTGGCACCAACGATGCCAACGGCAAGGTAACCATGAGCGCCATTACGTTCGACTCGCCCGGCGGCGGCATCTACACGCTTTCCGAGGTCAACGCGAAGGCAGCGGGCGTAACCTATGACGCCAACACCTATAAGGTTCGCATTGAGGTTATGGATGACACCAAGGGCGGCCTGACCGTCACCGAGTGCGCCCTTGTCGACGATGACGCCAACAAGCTGGATAGTCAGAAGGTAACCTTCGAAAACAACTATGATGGCTCCGCTGTTGTAAGCGTTTCTGCAGCTAAGGTTCTGAAGAACGCCGACCTTACGGCAGGCCAGTTCAAGTTCAGCATCCAGCCGGTTGGCGATGCGCCTGCAGCACTTGAGCAGACGGTAACCAACGACGAATACGGCTCCATTCCGTTCACTGTTGAGTTCACCAAGGAAGGCACCTACGCCTACAAGATTTCCGAGGTGAACGACGGTCAGGAGGGCATCACCTACGACACAACCGAGCACACGGTAACGTTCGAGGTAACCTACGATGCCGAGCAGGGTGCGCTTGTTGCTGAAGCCACTGCGCCCGACGGCATGGTATTCACCAACGTAGCTGCCGAAAAGGCTGCTCCCGCAGCGGGCGATAACGGCAACGGCAATAACAATGGCAACAGCGGCAATAAGGCAAACTCCGCCAAGACCGGCGACTACCTTGGCCCGCTGGCAATTGCCCTGATTGTGCTGGTAGTTGCTGGCGTGGTTATTGCCACGGTAGCCTACAAGCGCGCCCATCGCCCCACCGGCAAGCACGGCCGCTAGGGAAGAGCGCAGCTAGCTAGCGTCAGCAGCAAATAGCTAAAGCCGAACCGAAGGCCGCCCCAAAAGGGCGGCCTTCGTGCGTCTAGTAGGATTTTTGATCTCCCGATTGTTTTTATGTATGGGTTTGCGGCTCCCTTGGGAAGGAAAGCGGGCGTATCTTGGTTTCGACGAAAAGTAGAGCGGTTTTTGGCAAAAAATCGAGCACATGTATGCTGAATCAGGTTTCGGCAAGCATATGAGCATACACCTGCTCGAATTTTCGCCATTTAGGCTCAATAGGGCATACATTTGCTCATTTTTTTGCCAAAACAGCTCCGAAATCCTGACGAGAAGCGTACGAACATACACCTGTTCGATTTCTTGCCACTGCTCTGCCCAGAAGACGAGCGAAGCGACGTCTTCCCCCAAGTTGAACTCACCTCGCATGGGGCGGAGGGTGCCGTCCGGTTCGTTGCGGAGCGCGCTTTTCAAAGGATTGAATACAAGGCGGCGCCCCAGGTACTTGATCGAAGATTCCGGGATAAGGCGAACCATGCGTCAAGCCATTTTCCGCGCCGCCTCCACCTTCTTAAAAATCAATCCTTTGAAAAGCGAAAAAGGCGGAGCCCGAACCGGACAGCACCCTCCGCCCCATGCAGCCAACAACCCAACAAAAAGAAAAAGATTGTAGTATTTCATCCGCCATAGGATGGCAAGTTTGTGAACCAAGTTTCAGTGGCCGATTGAGCAGCAAAACGCACCATATTGCGGAGTAAAATCGCAAAGTCAACTAAATATCAGGGCATTCGCGCATTCGCCGCGACCCGCCGCATTCACGTCCATCAAGCTGCGCTTGCCACTCGCACCGCCGCTCGGGGCGCTAAGCTCGCAGCGGGCACGAAGGTATTCGCAACGAAAGCCCTTAACTCCAACCGCACTTCAACCACACCAAGGAGTCCCTTTGCTAAGCCGCTTCAGCGTAAAGCGCCCCTACATCATCACGGTGGCCGTAATCATCATCCTTATCTTGGGCGGCGTTTCGCTTTCCAAAATGAAAACCAACCTGCTGCCCAGTATGGACATCCCATACCTGGCGGTAATAACCACCGATGCCGGCGCCAGCGCCGAAAAGGTTGAATCGGAAGTAACTGATGTGCTGGAAGGCTCGCTTTCCAAAATCAGCGGCGTAAGCAGCGTACAGTCGCAAAGCGCCGATAACTACTCAATGATTTTCCTGCAGTTCCAAGATGGCACCGATATGGATTCTGCCATGGTGAAGGCATCTTCGGCGGTGAACGAGGTTTCTAGCCAGCTGCCCGACACTGCCGGCAGCCCCAACTACATGGAAATCAGTATGGACATGATGGCCACCCTGTACGTGGCCGCCAGCTACGACGACCACGACATATACGACACCAGCAAGCTGGTGAGCGACAAAGTAACTTCAACGCTGGAACGCGTGGACGGCGTGGCGGACGTTTCCACCGTGGGCTCGGCCGAGCAGTCGGTGGAAGTACGCCTTTCCGATAGCAAAATCGAAGACATCAACAACAAGCTATTGGCCAGCGTAAATAGCCAGCTCTACGACGCCAAGAAGCAAATCGACGAAGGCGAAGCCCAGCTTGCCGAAGCCGAAGAGCAGCTTACCGAACAGCAAAGCGCGCTCGAAGCTCAGCAAAACGAAACCGCCAACCAGCTGGGCCAGGCAACCAGTGCGCTAACCTTGGCCGTTTCTGGCAAAACCACCGAAGCCGCAACGCTTCAGGCGCAGGTTGCCGCGCTGAAGGCAACCGACCCGCAGGGAACCAACGCAACCGTTCAAGCGCAGATTGCCCAGCTGCAGCAGCAGGCGCAAACCGCCACCACCGAGCTAACCCAGTACCAAAGCCAGCTTTCGCAGGCTGAATCGGGCAGCGTGAGCGCGGCGGCGCAGTTCGGCAGCGCAAGCGCTCAGTTGGCGGCGGCCAAGCAAACCATCGAAAGCAGCAAGAGCCAGCTTTCCGATGCGCGCACCCAGTACGAAGAGTCGCGCGAAAAGGCTATTTCTTCGGCCAACATCAGCAGCCTGGTAACCAAGGAAACGCTTTCCAGCCTTATTACCGCGCAGAACTTCAGCATGCCCGCCGGCTACATCGACAGCGGCAGCGACGACCAATGGCTGCTGCGCGTGGGCGATAACCTTACCAGTGTTTCCGACCTGCGTTCGCTGCTTTTGGCCGACGTTGACGGCGTGGGCGAAATTCGCCTAGGCGATGTTGCCGAAATTACCACGGTAGACAACGTGGGCGACCAGTACATGCGCATCAACGGCGCCGACGGCGTGCTGCTGAGCATCTTCAAAACCTCAACCGCTTCCACCAGCGATGTTTCCAACGACGTGAAGGCCCAGCTGCAGAAGATCGAAGCCGCCAACCCTGGCCTTCATTTGGACGTAATTTCCGACCAAGGCTCTTACATTGCGCTGTACATCAACAGCATTCTGCAGTCGCTCATTCTGGGCGCGCTGCTGGCCGTGGTGGTGCTCATCATCTTCCTGCGCGACTGGCGCCCCACGCTTATCATGGCGTTCAGCATTCCGTTTTCGGTGCTGTGCGCGCTGGTGCTCATGTATTTCTCGGGCATCGACCTGAACATTATGAGCTTGGGCGGCGTTTCCATTGCCATTGGCATGCTGGTAGACAACTCCATCATCGTGCTGGAAAACATCTACCGTCTGCGCAGCCGCGGCATTCCGGCGGCCCGTGCGGCCGTGCAGGGCGCCAAGCAGATTACGGGTGCGGTAATTGCTTCTACCCTTACCACCATCTGCGTGTTCTTGCCTATCGTGTTCACCACCGGCATGGTGAACCAGCTCATGATGCCCTTCGCGCTCACCATTGCCTACGTGCTCACGGCTTCCATGCTTATTGCGCTTACCATGGTGCCCGCGGCTTCCAGCTTCATGTTCAAGAACTACATGCCGCGCCGCAACAACTGGTTCGAAGCGCTGCAAACCAAGTACGCCCATTCGCTGGGCTTCTTCCTGCGCCATAAGGCCGTGCCGCTGGTTGTTTCTGTGGCGCTGTTAGTGGTGGCAATTGTGGGCGTGGTCAACATGGGCATTACCATGATTCCTTCCATGAGCAGCAAAACCGTGAACGTAACGGTAAACATGCCCGAAGGCACCAGCAAAGACACTGCCTTCGCCACGGCCGACAAGGTTATGGAAAAAGCCCAGGCCATTGAAGGGGTAAGCCTGGTGGGCGGCATGGACGGCACCGCAACCGTTTCCATGATTTCCAGCGGTTTCAGCAGCGCCGCGCAGAGCGACACCATGCACGAAACCTTCAGCTTCTACCTGCAAACCGACAGCTCCGTTACCACCGATGGCCAGGTGCAGAGCATCTTGGATCAGCTGGCCGAAAGCACCAAGGGCTTGAACTGCGAGGTTATCACCGATGCCAGCAGCAGCGAAGCTATGAGTTCCATGATGGGCAGCGGCCTTTCGCTTACCATAAAGGGCCCCAACCAAAGCAAGCTGGTTGAAATCAGCGAGCAGGTAATGGAAGTGGTTGGCCAGGTTCAGGGCTATACCGAAATCGAAAACGGCATGGAAGATGCCTCCACCGAGCTGCACCTGGTTATCGACCGCGACAAGCTAACCAAGGCTGGCTACACCGTGGCGCAGCTGTACTCCGACCTTTCAAAGAAGGTTTCCACCAGCCAGAGCAGTGCCACGCTTTCCATTGATGACACCAACATGAGCGTTTCGGTTGTGGACGAAACCAACCCCATAACCGCAGATAACCTGCTTGATACTGAAATCGAGATTACCAACCAGCAAACCAGCGAAACCTCCACCTACAAGCTTTCCGACTTCGCCACGGTAGAAAAGGATGTGGCCGCCAACACCATCAACCACATTGATTCTTCGCCTTCCATCAAGGTTACGGCCGAAGTGGAAGACGGCTACAACAACGCGCTGCTTTCGCGCGAACTACAGCAGAAGCTGGACAACATCAGCCTGCCCGACGGCTACACCATTACCACTTCTGGTGAGCTGGAAAACATCAATACCATGCTGCAACAGATGCTGTTGCTGCTCATTTTGGGCTTCGTGCTCATTTACCTGGTGATGGTGGCGCAGTTCCAGAGCCTGCTTTCGCCGTTCATCATCATCCTTACGGTGCCGCTGGCGTTTACCGGCGGCCTGTTCGGCCTGCTTGCCGCGGGCGAGCAGCTGAGCATGATGAGCTTGCTGGGCTTTGCGGTGCTTATGGGCACGGTAGTTAACAACGGCATTGTGTTCGTGGACTACGTGAACCAGTTGCGGCGCGGCGGCCTGGGCAAACGCGATGCGCTGGTGGCTGCGGGCCGCACGCGTATGCGCCCCATCCTTATGACGGCCATCACTACCATCTTCGCTATGCTGCCCATGGTGTTCAGCCAGGCGGTTGGCAGCAGCATGGAGCGCGGCATGGCCGTGGTTGTTGTGGGCGGCCTGCTGTACGCAACGTTCATGACGCTGTACGTGGTGCCGGTTATGTACGACATTCTGTACAGGCGAGTCCCCACGGAAGTTGATCTGGGCGACGAAAGCATCGATGATGATCCCGGCGATGCCGAGGCTTACCTGCAAGCCCTGCGAGGAGCCCACGCTCTGATTGATACGCCGAGCAACGGCGCAGCTGGGGCGGCCGGGGCAAGGTAGCGCGCCCTCGGTTCCAACGCCGACCCGCCAGCAAGCGGCTGCTGGGTAGGGAAGAACCTCCGCCTTAGTTTCCGCCGAAGGCATTGCCGCCAGCGTTGGGCAGGGAAGGGCTTCGCGCGGTTTTGCGCCGCAGGGGGTTCAGGCCGGTCTTGGCCCTGCTCCGCTGCGTTCATTGTTGGTGGAATCCTAGTCTGCGATGCCGCCGCCCCGCCGCCAAACGGCTTGGATTCGCGGGCGCGCGGCGGGCGGTTTCGCCTGTTCGCCGTTCACCAATTCATTTTGCAGTGCTTTTCTTTCATTGGGCTACGTAATGGTTCCTCGCGCGCTGCGCTGGTAGAATGTAAGAAGGTAATAACGCGGAGCTGCGGCTCCGTTTGGGCCCTTGCCGCGGCAAGGGGGAAAGAGGGGCGATAACAATGAAGCAGTACAATCGCGTATTTGCAGCGCTCGACGGCGGCAGCACTCAGGAAGAGGTTGCTGAGCGCGCAATCCAAATCGCAAAGCTCAACCATGCCGAGCTTATGCTGGGCCACGTAGTAGATTCCGTGCCCGACTCTTTGACCGGCACCGACTACAAGGAGCTGGCCGAAACCGTACGCAAGCGCCTGGTAGATTCCCTGGGCGATATTCTTGCCAAGGCTGAAAACGACCCGGATATTCCTTCTGTGGAAGTTGTTGTTAAGGTTGGCCGCATTCAGGAAACCATTCACAACCTCATGATCAAGCCGTTCGAGCCCGAGCTGGTTATCTGCGGTGAGCGTGGCCTTTCCAACATCACCTACGTATTCGTAGGCAGCGTTTCCACCTACCTTATCCGCAACCTGCGTTGTGACGTTCTGGTGGTAAAGCAGGACTAAAACCTTCGCTTGCTCGCTAGCTGCGAAGCTTGGCTGTTGGCCGGCTGCGAAGTTTGGCTTCTTCAAAAAAGCTAGACGAGTGCTTGAACAACTGGCCATCGGCTGCAAAAGCAATCATGAAAAGCGCGTCCCATTGGGGCGCGCTTTTTGTTGCCCGTGATTAGCCTCTGTTGCGGTTGATGCACGTGGAGCGGGAATTTTCAGCCTGGATTTTTTGGTGCGCCTATGCTTTTGCACCAGTGCGCTCCTGTAGCGTGTGTGCAGTTGGTGAGGCAACTCGGTTGGGATAAAATATTGCACGTGCGCGCACGCTCGCTTTTGGAAGCTGCCGCTGCAACGGCAGCCGTCACTGCGGTTAACGAAGTCGCTGCTGCAGCAGCTTGCGGCCGCCCGTGGTCGTCGCAGCGGCAGCTGCAACTCGCGACCGCTAACGCAGCCGCAGCGGCGCTGCAGCCTGCGGTTGCCTGCAGCCGTCGCCGTAACGGCTCGGCGAACGCCTGTGGCCGCCGCAGCTTGTGATCGCCAGCGCAACCGCAGTTCGCAGCTTGTCCGCCGCTTGCACCGCGCACAACCGAAACAGACAGAGAAAGGCCTTTCCCTATGCAGCGTAGCCATTACGATTACCTTATTGTTGGCGCCGGCATTACCAGCGCCGTGTTCGCCCACGAAGCTGCCAAGCTTGGCAAGTCGTGCCTGGTCATTGACCGTCGCAACCACATTGCCGGCAACATTTACACCGAGCAGGTTGAAGGCATCAACGTGCACAAGTACGGCGCGCACATTTTCCACACCAGCCTGCGCCCCGTGTGGGAATACGTTAATCAGTTCGCGGAATTCAACAACTACGTGAACAGCCCTGTGGCGCGCTATAAGGACGAGCTGTACAACCTGCCCTTCAACATGAACACCTTCAGCAAGATGTGGGGCAT
>CAZQWR010000063.1:0-9565 GCA_964597085.1 uncultured Cryptobacterium sp. | reverse complement strand
CAGCACTACGGCGCTGACTACCAGGAAGGTTCCGAAGATGAAGCGGAGTTGGCGCTCGGGAATTTTGCGGATTAGGTTGGCTCCAATCACCGCGCCGGGGATACTGCCCACTGCCATGGCGATGCCCGCTGTGTAATTGATGTTGCCCAGCAACGCCTGTTCGATAACGCCGGGGATGGCCAGAATCATAATGGCAACCAGACTGGTGCCCGAAGCAAGGCGCATCATTACGCCCAGCACAGAAATGAACAGCGGCACCATGATGAAGCCGCCGCCCACGCCAACATATCCCGAAGCCAAGCCAGCAATAAGCCCAATGCCCAGCGCCTGGGCAAAGCTCTTCTTGGTGAACTTGAACCCTGGTTCTTCAGCCTGCGAAGCAGCGGCCGCTTCGGCAGCCTTTTCAACGTCTACGCCCAGGGCTTTACCGCCTTCGGCAGCCTGTACCTTGGGGATGCGCATTGCCTTCTTGAACATATTGAATGCCGAATAGCCAATGATGATAGCCGCCGCAAGCATAACCGCCCAAGCAGGCGAATTGCTGTTCAGGTACACGCCCAAGGGGCTGGTGCAGGCTCCGGCCAAGCCAGCCGTAATGCCGATTTTCGGAATGCACGTTTTGTTCTTGATGTGCGTAACGAAGCCCACCAGGCTGGTGGGGATGATGGTGAACAACGAAGTTGCCGTGGAAACGAATGCCGAAAGGCCGAAGCCCAGGCGGAAGATAGGAACCATGAGCGTTCCGCCGCCAATGCCCAAAAGGCCCGAACAGATACCAACAACCACGCCAATAAGCGCAGCGGCTACAAACGTTTCCATGCGGCTTCGCGCATCCTATTCTTCTTCGGCAATGTTCAGGCGGATTTCGCCCGTAAGTCCAGCATCAAGGTTAGTGGCAACGAAGCGGTCGATTGCGGCAGAAACCTCTTTACGCTGCTCTTCGGCTTGTTCTTCAGCGGGAATGGCAGCCTGCGCGGCCTCCACCACCACGGCTTCGCCTGCCTGGCGGGCAATTGCGGCCTGCACCAGCGCCTGACGAAGGCCGGCGTCCGATTCCATACGTGCCATGATGTCGCCCCAGGTGTACTGATACTCGAAGTACTTGGTGCAATGTTCCTGGGCGTACTCGGTTGCCTCATTTGCGGCGGTCTTAGCGCCTTCACGGTACTTCTTCTTGTCGGGACGCACCAGCGAACGCAGGAATGCCGTGCGCTTTATGCGTTTGGTAATGCCCGGCTCCAAAAACGGCCCTGGGTACGGCATCAACGAGGAAGGCTTGATCTGCAGAAGGTCGATCTGGGCGCGGCTGAACTCAATTTTGTAGTACTCATACAGCCAACGGTAAATATCACGGTAGAACCTGTGGCCCTCGTTTCGGTCGCGCGGGGGCAGGTGCGTGAGGCTCCATTGGTTGTCGAACCAAATATCGGAGCCGTACATGCGCAGGTTAAGCAGGTAGTCCATATCTTCGCCACGTTTGATCCATGGGTCGAAGCTCAAGCGACGAAAGGTTTCTTTATGCAGCGCAAGGCAACCACCGCACACATGGTTGGAACGGGAAAGGCGCGGACCCTGCATGGCACGGTTGATCCAATTGTTGAAGGCGCGGCCCTGCTGCCAGAAATGGTTGTACCAACGGTTCTGGCTCTTCGAAAGGTAGGTGCCCTCGTCGTTGAAATAGAAGCCCGACTTGGCCAAGATGGGAATGCCCTTCTTGGTAAGTTTGCCCAGGCCATACATTGCCTTTTCAAGGAAGGCCTCGTCTTCTACAACTTCATCATCGTCAAGGAACACCACGGAATCGAAGCCCAGAACCTGAGCCAGCACCATGCCAAGGTTACGAATGGCAGAACAGCCCTGCAGGCCAATGGCGTGGCTTTGATCGCCGAAGCCCAGCTGCTCCAAGCGCTGCTGAACTATTTTGGTTTCGGCACGGCCAATAACCAGGGTGTGCATGTGCGGGTACTTGTCTACCAACGCCTGAACCATGGCTTCCGCCTGGCTAGACACCTCATCGCCACCTTCGGCGGCTACCACCACAATTACCTGGCCCAAGCCCCGCACCTTCGACAAAGAATCGAGGCAGCGTGGCAATGTGCTGTTCATGTTGAGCGGAGTGGGATGGTCGTACAAATCGGACGGCACGGCACGCTTGCGCGTGGGTGCGGTGTAGAACGAAGGTATGATTACGGCCGGATTCATCGGGTCCCCCTAACTTGCGCCGTAGAAAGCGCATAGGAATTGTACCCCAAGCTTTTGAAGCTATTTTCGGCGGCGGGGGTGGCCTCGGCGGGTTCTGATTCGTTCGGCCTCTTCGCGCTTCTTCTTTACCTGCTTGCTTTCGCTGCGCAAGCGCAGATAAGAATCCAGGCGCTGGGCAGAAAGCTCGCCGTCCTCTACGGCTGCGCGCACGGCGCAGTTGGGCTCGTTGGTGTGGGTGCAGTCGCGGAAACGGCAATTCTGCGCCAGCTCTTCAACATCGCTGAATGCGGCGTTGATGCCTTCATCGGCGTCCCATAGGCCAAGGCCGCGCACACCGGGCATGTCGATGATGTGGCCGCCGCCGGGCAGGTCGATTATTTCACGTGAAACGGTGGTGTGGCGGCCCTTGCCGTCGCTGCGCACCTCGGTGGTTTTCTGCACGTTGCGGCCCACCAGCAGGTTCACCAAGCTGCTTTTGCCCACGCCGCTACGGCCAATGAGCACGGCGGTTTTGTCGCCCTGGGCAATGATGCTGGCCAGCGCGGCCACCGACTCGGGTACCCTGTCGGAAACAGCCATGAGCTGGTCGTTGCCCACGAAGCCATCAACGCTCTGGCGCACACGCTCCACTTCTTCGGGCGAAGCGGCAAGGTCGGCCTTGGTAAGCACCACCATCACCTGCGCGCCTGTTTCGTGCGCAAGCACCAACTCGCGCTCCAAGCGGCGGATGTTCACCTCTTCGATAGGCTGCGCCACAATAACCAAATCGAAGTTGGCAGCAAGCGTTTGCGGAAGGGCGCGCTCGGTTGGATCTTTGCGCACAAAGCAGGTGCTGCGCGGCAGCGTTTCTTCGATGATGCCCTTGTCATGGCCTTCGGGCAGGGAAACGCGCACGTTGTCGCCCACCACAGCGCGCTTGTCGCTGCCTTTAACCAGGGCAATTGCGTGCTCGCAACGCAACTCTTCGCCGCTTTCCAAACGTACCAGCGGAAAGCCACGGTCGAGCTTTACCACTTTGCCGGTTTTCACTTCGCCAGCCACTACAGCGTTCCCTCGCGTTTCTTGTGGTACACGTACAGAAGCAGCAGGCCAATTACCACGGCAATACCGCCCGTCAGCAAAATGTAGTAATTAACCTGCGCGGTGGTGGAATGGCCGGAAGCCACAGCCGAAACCTCTTCGACGTGAATGTCGGACATGCCCTGATGGTTGCTGCATTCCAAATGGAACGTGCCGCGCACCTGCAAGGTGGCGCCCTGGGTGCCGTAACGGCCATAGGCGTCGATAACCGAAGACTGTTCCATGGTCATGAACACCGAAACAACCGCAGGGTTGGCGGAGCCCGTTTCTTCCAGGGTTATCCAGCAGTTTTCGGGCTGAAGCTCGTCGTTGATGCGGTCGCCCACCACTTCGCCTTGAACCAGCACGGTTTTACCGCTGTAGGAAGAATCGGCCTTGGCCAAGTCGGCAATGCTGGTTTGATACAGAAACGAGCTATCGGAAAGCTGGTTCACGTACACGCGGTTGCCGGCCTTCGATTCATCTTCTTCGGCTTGAGCAACAGCGGGCGCAACGCATAGGGCGGCAAGCACCAGCGCAAGAGCAAACGCCACGGCTGCCGCACGGGCGCCCAAGCGCGCAAGCAAGGCCCCGGCAGGACGCAGGGCTTCGGCGGAATGCAGGAGCATGCCTTCAGTGGGGCACAAGCAAGCATCTTCGGCAAAGCCCGCTGGCTCAGCTTCAGCAAGGCTCAACTGGGACCCCTTGGCAGCGCGCAAGCGCAGCATCAAGGCTTGGGCAAAACGCTTCATCGGGCACCACGCTCCGACCTGGGGCGCGGCTTCAACGAAACCGCCACCTTAACAATGAGCGCCAAAAGGGTGATGAACTCCAAACGGCCCGCCCACATTTCAATGAGGTACACCACTTCCAAGCTTGGCGGCATACCGCGGCTCACAATGCCGGCGCTCAGGCCGCCGTTGGAAGCCATGGCCACCGATTCGAAGATGGAGGAAATGGCGTCATAGCCATGCGCAATGCCGGCAAGCGAACCAATGAGGTAAGTAATAACGAACAGCGCCGAAACCGTCATGGCCGCCTTGGCCTCTTCGGTGGTAAGCACCTTACGGCCCAGGTGGTAGTAGCGAACCGAAACGCGCGCAGAAGTGGGCGCCAACGTTTCCTTGATGGTGGAAACCACCGACTTGGCAATAAGGCCGATGCGCGAAAGCTTGATGCCGCCAGCGGTGCTTCCGCTGCTACCGCCAACCGCCATGCACATTGCCAGAATAAGGAACGCGCCCGAGCTGAATACACTGGTGAGCTGGTTGTTCGTAATGTTCTGGAAGCCAGTGGTGGTGGTTGCCGAAATAACCATGAACACACCGCGACGCAACAGCGCCATAAGGTCGGAAAAACCGCCCGAGCCGCACAGCGAGGCCATGATGGTTACCGTTGCAACCACCAGCCAAATAGCGCCCGTGCGAATTTCCAGATCTTTGAAGAAGCCCTCGGTTTCACCACGGCGAGCCTTCACGTACAGCGAAAAGTTCACCGCGCCCATAATCATGAGCAGCAGGCAAACCACTTCGAGCGCAAAGGAATGGTAGTAGGAAATGCTCTGACTGGTGGGCGTAAAGCCGCCGGTGATGAAGCCCGAAACGGAAACCCATAGGCCGTTGAAGAACGCGCGCACCGGCTCCATGCCCGAAGCTATGCACAGGGCAAACAGGATAACCGTGGCGCCGGCAATGATGATGAGCGAAATGCGCGAAATAAGACGCACCGTGTTCACGATGTTGGGAAGCACGTGCTCGCTGCGGCCCTCGGAAGAATACAAGCCGCTGGTGGCCTTGCCCAAAAGGCCCAGCGAAAGGGCCACAACAATAAGCCCCAAGCCGCCAATGAGGTGCATAACGAAGCGCCACATGTTGTCGGCCGTGGAAAGATGGTCGATGTCGATGCAAAGCGTAACGCCCGTGGTGGTTAGGCCTGAAACCGCTTCCATGAGCGAATCCAAGTACGAACCGTAGTGCCCCGAAAGCGCCAGCGGCACGGAAGCCACGAACGCCAGCACAATCCACGAAAGGCCGGTAACGGCAAGCGCCTGCTGATGGTTGAGCCTGCCCGGCTGAACGCGCATCAAGCGCAGCGCGCTGCCCAGAATAAGCGAAACGCCCACACCCAAAAGGTAGCGCGAGGCGGGTTCCCATTCCTGCATAACAAGCGCCACAACCAGCGGCACCAGCAAGGCCAGGGTGAAAAACGAAACCAGCACGCCCAGGTAATGGCCTATAACGCGCACGTCGTACCAGGTAAAACGCTGCCACATGCTAGGCATCAGCCCCTGCGGCCAGCGGTTCAGACAGTGCGTTTGGAAGCAGCAACGCCATGGCTAGCCGAGCTTTCCCAACGCGAAAAAGAAGCGGATAGCGATGGTGATGATGTAGAGCACCAAAAGGAAAGCGCCGATGCTTGCCAGCACCGCGGAAAATCCCAGAACCGGGACTTTAATGCGCTCTTTTACTTCCTCTTTTTCCATGGGGGCTATTCTAGTACATCAACGAAAAAGCCGCGCCCCTCTGAATTGGAGCGCGGCTTTTCGCCATTATGAAAACTGCCCAAGGGCAAGCCTGCCGCCAAGAAGGAAAAGGCGCAGGCAACGGGGCGCCAGCTTGGTATGGGGAAGGAAATAACAAGGGGGGGGATAACCGAGGGGCGTCGGTATTGCCAAGCTGCCGCCCAAGCGCGGCTGCGGGACGGGCCCGCAGCCAACTTGGTTATTCGCCCTTAAGCAGGTTTTCGGCTTGGGAAACAATATCTTCGCCAGAGCCAACCTCGCGGCGGTTTTCCACGCGCGTGGTGTACTGACCCTCGTCGTCGATGTCGATGGTGACATGCGCGTTGTCGAAGAGCTTGCCCTCGATGATTTCGGTGGCAATGCGGTCGGTTACCTCGCGCTGGATAAGGCGGCGAAGCGGACGGGCGCCGTATACCGGGTCGAAGCCGTCGATGGCCAAGTGCTCAACCGCGGCCGGGGTTACCTCCAGCTCGATGCGGCGGTCGGCCAAGCGCTCGCGCACGGCCTGCAGCTGAATACCCACGATGGGCTCCATCGCCGCGATGGAAAGCGAGTTGAAGGTAATAACCTCGTCGATGCGGTTCAGGAACTCGGGGCGGAAGGTGTTGCTCAGCGCATCGTTGATCTGGTTGTTCAGCTCAGCCAAGCGCTTCGCGGCATCCTGCACGTCGGAAGTCATCAAATCTTCCATAACCTTGCCCATGGAATCCTTCTTGCCATCGTTTGCGAATTCGCGGATGGAGGCGGAGCCCACGTTGGAAGTCATGATGATGATGGCGTTCTTGAAGCTCACCACACGGCCCTGACCGTCGGTAAGGCGGCCATCGTCGAGCACCTGCAGCAAGATGTTGAACACATCGGGGTGCGCCTTTTCAATTTCGTCCAGCAAAATAACGCTGTAGGGCTTGCGGCGCACCGCTTCGGTGAGCTGGCCGCCCTCGTCGTAGCCAACGTATCCCGGAGGTGCTCCAACCAGGCGGGCAACGGAGTGCTTTTCCATGTACTCCGACATGTCGATGCGCACCATGGCCTTTTCGGAATCGAACAGATATTCTGCCAAGGCCTTCGCCAGCTCGGTTTTGCCAACACCGGTGGGGCCCAGGAACAGGAAGCTGCCAATGGGACGGTTCGGGTCGGAAAGGCCTGCACGGTTGCGGCGGATGGCGCCGGCAACGGCAGCAACGGCCTGGTCCTGGCCAACAACACGCTCGCGCAGCTTGCTTTCCAGGTCTACCAGCTTGGCCATTTCACCCTGCATCATCTTGGTTACCGGAATGCCGGTCCAGGTGGAAACCACTTCGGCAATCTCGTCTTCGCCAACTTCTTCCTGCAGGATGGCGCCGTCGTCCTGGCGCTCTTCCAGAATGCGCTCGGCTTCGGCCAGCTTCTGCTGCATTCCGGGAATGATGCCATAGCGCAGCTCGGATGCACGAGCCAGGTCGCCTTCGCGGGTGGCGCGCTCCTCTTCAAGCTGAGCAGCGTCGATATCGGCCTTCAGGTTCTGAACGCTGACAATTACGTCCTTCTCGTTCTTCCAAAGGGCCTTCTGGGCATCCAACGATTCCTGCGCAGCGGCAATTTCCTTGCGCAGCGCCTCCAAGCGCTCGCGGGAAGGCTCGTCGGTTTCCTTCATCAGGGCCTGCTCTTCGATCTGCATCTGGGTGAGCTTGCGCTCGGCCAGGTCTACCTCTTCGGGCATGCTGTCGATTTCGATGCGCAGGCGGCTGGCTGCCTCGTCCATCAGGTCAATGGCCTTGTCGGGCAGGAAGCGGTCGGTGATGTAGCGGTTCGAAAGCTCGGCAGCGGCAACCAGCGCGGAGTCCTTGATGCGAACGCCGTGATGGATCTCGTACTTTTCCTTCAGGCCGCGCAGGATGGCGATGGTGTCCTCCACCGTGGGCTCGCCCACCAGCACAGGCTGGAAGCGGCGCTCCAGGGCGGCGTCCTTTTCGATGTACTTGCGGTATTCGTCCAGCGTGGTGGCGCCGATGGCATGAAGCTCGCCGCGGGCAAGCGCGGGCTTGAGCATGTTGCCCGCATCCATGGAGCTATCGCCCGTGGAACCGGCACCTACGATGGTATGCAACTCGTCGATGAACAGGATGATCTGCCCGTCGGACTGCTTAACCTCGCGAAGCACGGCCTTCAAGCGGTCCTCGAACTCGCCGCGGTACTTGGCGCCGGCCAGCATTGCAGGAAGGTCGAGTGCAATGAGCTCGCGGTCTTTCAGGCTGCTGGGCACGTCGCCGGCCACAATGCGCTGGGCAAGGCCCTCAACAATGGCGGTTTTGCCAACGCCGGGCTCGCCAATGAGCACCGGGTTGTTCTTGGTGCGGCGGGAAAGCACCTGCACCGTGCGGCGAATTTCCTCGCTACGGCCAATAACCGGGTCGAGCTTGCCTTCGCGGGCAGCCTTGGTGAGGTTGTTGCCGTACTGCTCCAGCACCTCGAACTCCGTCTTGGACTGGGCATCGGTTACGCGGGTATCGCCGCGCAGCTCCTGATATGCCTCTTCCACGGTTTTGCGGTTCACGCCGGCATCGTTCAAAATACGCCCAGCCGTGCCCTTGTCTTCAGCCAGGGCAATAAGCAGGTGCTCGGTAGTGATGTAGTTGTCGTCGAGCTTGGTGGCAATCTTTTCCGCGTTGTTCATAAGCGCGTCGAATTCACGCGAAGGGGCAACCATGCCCATAAAGGTTTGGCCGCTCACCTTGGGTTGGCGCTTAACCTCTTCTTCCACCTTGTTCTTCAGCATGGCAGGGTCGGCGCCAATGCGCGTGATAATTGCCTTCAGGTTGTTTTCATCGGCCGAAAGCACAGCGTCCAGCAGATGAAGGGGCTCGGTGCTGCCAGCTTCGTTGTTGGCAGCCACGTCCATGGCGTTCTTGAACGCCTCTTGAGCCGTTACGGAAAGCTTCTCAATCCACATATCTGAGCCTCCTTAACTAGATATATCTCTTCAAAACGATTGCGTGCGGCGATTCATTCACCAGGGAATTCACGCTTTCGCGGGTTTCCAATTCATGTACGCGGTCGGCAAGCTTGCGCACGCGGCGATGCAGGGCATCCAGCTCGTCGTCGCGCTCGTCCAAGCGGCCCTTCAAATCCAGGATTCGAATGACGCCGGCAAGGTTGATGCCTTCATCGGTAAGCTCGTTGATGAGCTGCAGGCGCTCGATGTCGGCCTGCGAGTACATGCGCGTGTTGCCGCGCGTGCGCTGCGGGGAAACCAGGCCCTTCTGCTCATAAATGCGCAAGGTTTGCGGATGAACTCCAGCGAGCTCGGCCGCAACGCTGATCATGTACAGCGGACGGTCTTTGTCTTCCATTACCATGACCTCACCTCTTCAGTGCTTGCTTCCTGGAAAGCCTGGAGCGCCTTCTTCTGCTCTTCGTTGAGAGCCTCGGGCACTGCAACCTTTACGGTTACCAGCAAATCGCCGTTTCCTTGGGCGCCCTTGCCCAAGCGGGGCGCGCCCTTGCCGCGCACGGTGAGCGTGCGGCCGTTTGCGCAGCCAGCGGGCACCTTCAGACGAACCTTGGTGCCGTCGGGAGCCGGAACCACAATGGCCGCGCCCAGCGCCGCCTCGGGGAAGGTTACCGGCAGGTCCATAAGCACATCGGCCTTCTTGCGCGTGTACAGCGGATGCGCGCCGATTTTAATGGTTACCAGCAAGTCGCCCGCGGGGCCGCCGTTTGCACCCTGGCCGCCCTTGCCCTTCAGGCGAACGCGGCCGCCGTCAACGGCGCCAGCAGGAATCTTGATGTTGAGCGTTTCCTTTT
>CAZQWR010000062.1:0-9569 GCA_964597085.1 uncultured Cryptobacterium sp. | reverse complement strand
TTATCGGGAAGAACCGGGATAACCTCAACAGCGGCGAAGGTGGTGTGTCGACGCTGCTTGACATCGGTTGGGCTGATGCGCACCAAACGATGCACACCCGATTCGCTTTGCAGCATGCCATAGGCATTACGGCCTTCGATCTGAATGGAAGCTCGGTCGAGGCCAATCCCCTCGCCCGGCACCAAGTCGAGCACCTTCACCTTCCATCCTTTGCTATCGGCATAGCGCGAATACATGCGGTAGAGCATTTCGGTCCAGTCCTGAGCTTCCAGGCCACCACTACCAGGATGGATGGAAAGAATGGCATCGCTGGAATCGAAACGGCCACTGAACCAAGATTCAATTTCAAACTCACTGAGCATCTGCTCGAGACGTTGCAGGTTTCCTTCAATTTCTTGAGCGAATTCAGGATCTTCCTCTGCAAGTTCCTGAGCGGTTTCAACATCTTCGAGCAAGCCGCATGCAGTTGAATAACGTTCCAACACGACACGAACATCAAAAGCCTGCTTGCTCACTTGCTGGGCATGCTCGGCATCGTTCCAAAAATCGGGATTGGCAATTTCAGATTCGAGGTTTGCCAAATCAGCCTGCTTGTCTTCGATGTGCAGGTAGGCTTTTGCGTCATGAATACGTTGTTTGGCTTCTTCGAGGGTAATCATTTTGAAATCCTAACGGCGAACTGAACTAACGCAGATGCCCCAGGCAATTTGCCCAGGGCATCGATTGGCCACCAATTGGCAACCATGCAAGCAGGCAAAGGCGCCTGCCTAAATTCAGTTGTTAGCGCCGTGGCACTTCTTGTACTTCTTGCCCGAACCGCAAGGGCAAGGATCGTTGCGGCCAACGTTGGCAAATGGATCGTCCTTGTCCTTTTCAATGGTGTGCGGCTTAGGGGCCTCGGGCTTGGCAGGCTGCGGTGCGCCAGCATTGGCAACGCTCTGCGAAGCTGCCGCGCGGCGAGCCTGACCACCCTCGTTCAAGGTTTCCTCAGGGTTGGAGTACTGCACTTTGCCCGCCAGCGGATCGGGCTCTTCCTGCGGGACTTGCTGCACCACGATAGGAGCACGCAGGAGGAAGCGCAGGAAGTCTTCGTAGATGCCAGCAGTAAGAGCCGCAAAAGCATTATGGGCCTCATCACGATACTCTGTTAAGGGATCGCGCTGACCATATGCACGCAAGCCGATGGAAGCTTTCAAGTAATCCATTTCCTGCAGATGGCTCATCCAGCGAGTGTCGATGAAGCGCAGCATTACCTGGCTCACGATGTCCTTGAACGGCTCGCCGATTTCTTCAGCCTTGGCATCGAACTGCGCCTGAATGCGCTCAATGATGCCATCGATGAGCTCATTGACGTCACCATCGCAATCAACGGATTCAACGGTAAGCTCTTCGTTGCCCGTGAGCTGGGAAAGCCAGGCGTTCAAGCCCTCGGTATCCCAATCGTCTTCAACGGACTTGGCTGGGCAGCATTCAACTACATGCTGCTCAACGATGTCTTCGATGATCTCTGGCATGCGCTCGGTAAGATCCTTGCCATCAAGAATGGCATTTCGCTCTTCGTAGATTGCCTTGCGCTGCAGGTTCATAACATCATCGTATTCAAGAACATGCTTACGTGCGGCAAAGTTCGAAGCCTCAACCTGGCGCTGCGCGGTTTCGATTGCCTTGGAAACCATATTGGCCTTGATAGGCATATCTTCGGGCATATCGGTTTTTTCCATCATGTTGGAAATGGAATCCATGCGCGAGCCACCGAACAGGCGCATAAGGTCGTCTTCCAGAGAAAGGTAGAACTGGGTTGCGCCCGGGTCACCCTGACGGCCGGCACGACCACGCAGCTGGTTGTCAATTCGACGGCTTTCATGACGCTCGGTACCGATAACGCACAAGCCGCCCGCCTGAATAACCTCCTTGCTTTCGCGCGAGGTGATGGCCTCGGCTTCGGCTTTGGCCTCTTTCAGCTGAGCAGGCGTGGGCTCTTCGTCTTCGCCCAAGCGCTCCAACAGCATGGTTTCAGCCATAACCTCTGGGTTGCCGCCCAGCAAGATGTCGGTACCACGACCAGCCATATTGGTTGCGATGGTAACGGCCCCGGTGCGGCCAGCCTGCGCAACGATGGCAGCTTCGCGCTCGTGATTCTTAGCGTTCAAAACCTCGTGCTTGATGCCGCGCTTCACCAGCAAACGGCTCAGACGCTCGGAACTTTCGATGGAAACCGTACCTACCAGGCAGGGCTGGCCCTTTTCGTGGCGAGCAGCGATATCATCGGCCACCGCATTGAACTTAGCGTCCACCGTGCGGTAAATAAGATCGTTTTCATCAACTCGAGCAACAGGCCTGTTGGGCGGAATGCTCATTACGGGCAGCTTGTAGATTTGGCGGAACTCGGAATCTTCCGTCATAGCGGTACCGGTCATGCCGGAAAGCTTGTCGTACAAGCGGAAATAGTTCTGCAGCGTAATGGTTGCCAAGGTTTGGTTTTCTTGGCGAACGAGCACATGTTCCTTAGCCTCCAGGGCCTGATGCAAGCCTTCGGAGTAGCGGCGGCCTTCCATGATACGGCCGGTGAACTCATCGACGATTTTCACTTCGCCGTTAACCACCACGTAGTCTACATCGCGATGGAACAGGAACTGCGCTTTCAAAGCCTGCTGCAAGTGGTTGGGCAGCTGGCCGGAAGGGTCGCCGTACAAATCTTCAATACCAAGCAAAAACTCCACCTTTTCCAGGCCGGATTCGGTGGTGTAGATGGTTTTCTTGGCTTCGTCCATCTCGAAGTCGATATCGCGCTTGAGCTGTGGCATTACGGCAGCGAAGCTCTTATAGGTATCGGCAGCCTGCGAACCTGCACCAGAAATAATGAGCGGGGTACGGGCTTCATCGATAAGAATGGAGTCAACCTCGTCGACGATGGCGAAGGAGTGACCGCGCTGAACACGACGACTGGCACGAGCCACCATGTTGTCACGCAGGTAGTCGAAGCCGAATTCAGAATTGGTGCCGTAGGTTACATCGGCCTGGTAAGCGGGAATCTTCTTATCGGGACCCATGCCGTTCTGGATAAGACCAACGCTCATGCCCATGAACTTATAAATCTGGCCCATCCACTGGGAGTCGCGCGCAGCCAGGTAATCGTTGACGGTAACGATATGCACGTTGTTGCCCGGCAGCGCATTGAGGTAACCCGCCAGAGTGGAAACAAGCGTTTTACCTTCGCCTGTGCGCATTTCGGCAATTTTGCCATCGTTGAGCGCCATGGCGCCGATGAGCTGAACATCGAAATGACGAAGGCCCGTGGTACGAACCGAGGCCTCACGCACAGCGGCAAAAGCTTCGGGAAGCAGATCTTCCAGCTCTTCACCGTTTGCAAGACGTTCGCGGAATTCTACGGTAAGGTGCGCCAGCTCCTCATCGGAACGAGCCTGCATTTCAGGCTCCAAGTTGTTGATTTGCTCGACGACCTTCTGGTATGCCTTAAGCGGACGGTTTTCGCCCACGCTCAAGATCTTAGAAAAGAAACCCATGATCTCTCTTTCATTCGTTTAACCGCTTCACCTTAGCACAGGCGCACCCCGCCGCCCCTGTTCGCCACAGGAGCGGCAAGGCATTTCCACGGATTGAACGTGCAATAGCAGTCAAGGCGTTACTTGCCTTTTGAAACGTCGTTGAGAATCTCTTCGTAAAGCTCTTCCAGGCGTGTTGAGCCATCGATGCCGAAACGCTCTACCAATGCGCGCCTGCAATTAACATAGGTGCTGATAGCGCCAGCGAATTGACCGAGCATCCTCTGAACTTTCATGTACAGATACACAACATCTTCGCGCGTGGCATCCACCTGGAAAGCGAAAGCGGCGAAGCGCTGAGCACTGCGAAGCTCACCATTGCGAACCAGCACACGAACACCGTCTACCGCAGCATCCAGCACGCGATTCTGATAGGCAATTCGATAAGCTTCCAACTGGTCGTTCTGAATGCCCGGCAACAGCGGGCCGCAATATAGCTGCTCAATCTTTTCCAACGCCTCGCGGCAAAGCTGCGGATCGTCGTAACCATGAATCTGCGCACAGAGCTCTTCGATTTTCAGAACATCGCTTTCCAGGTCCAAGCATGAAAGCGAAACAGTTTCCCGGCTTTTAGTTGCAGCAAACGGATCGGAGCCAGGAGGCGAAAGGATTTTACGCACATAGCTCCAAAGGTTGTAGAAGCTAGAGCGTGCACAAGTAGGGTCGGAACCAGGCCAAACCGTTCGCTCAATCCAAGTACGGGGGACATCCTTGCCGTAGTTCACCAGCAAGAAGGCTATAACCAGCTTTGCCTTCTTTCGCAGATTGGTACTACCCGTAACAGGCTGCCCACCGCGCGTGACCTCGCACCTGCCAAATAGGTTGATGGTAAGCCCCGGGACCTGACGCTGCAGCCTGCCCAACGAAGCATGGGCCTGCTCGTCCCGCTCGTCTTCCAAAGGCCAAGCATCGATAACGTCCGACATTCCGTGACTGCGATAGAACGCATCGCGCTGTTGCGGTGTGAACATTCCGGATAGCAGCCAAGAAAGCACCATGTCGTTTTCCGTTTCGATGCACATATCTGCGCACAAGTTCAAGAATTCCTCTTCGGTGCGCACATCGGTATTGGCAACCAGGTCTTCAAAATGAGCGTTCAGCAACTCATAGCGAGCCGAATTTCCCAAGCGGTAAGCGCAGAATTCCCCCGAGGTGCGCTTGATGCCCGCATAGGGATAAACACGCTCAACAACAGGTGCAAGCGGGGCAGCGCCTTCGATAAAGAACGGGCTAAGCAGGGAAAGCCTTCCCCGCCCTGCCACCAACGCCAAAATGGAAAGCGCCTCTTCACGCGAGCTGGGAGCACGAAGCAGTAACGAGCTTAAAAACCGCTGCTCCCCTTCCGCCTGATCCAGCAAAACAGCTGGCAAAATACGCTTGGCCATGCGCAAACGCACATCTTCATCCCAGGTAGTTTTCATTTCCTCGGGCACCAAGCCAGCCGGGGTTTCTTCGGTGGATAGAGCAAGCTCGCGCGCATCCAGCACAACCGTTGGTGCGTTGATGCCGAAGGCCAACTCTGCATCTTCAGTTGCAATGATGATTTCGCAGTTCTTAGCATGAAAACGCCGCAGCAAAGAGCCAAAGCTCCTACGCCGAGCCTCGGAAAGCGCACCCACACCATCTATAACCAGAAGGCGCTTGCCTTCTTCAGGCTCAAGGCCAAGCCCTTCTTCAATTCCCTCGGAATCGAGCTTTACCAAGAACAGTGGATCATCAGCGTTGATCCACTCAACTTGCTCAGGTTTAAACGCCATTCGGGCATATTGGGTTGCGAGCGTGGTTTTGCCATAAAGCGGCGGAGCGCAAATTACGCGAATGGCTCGGCGATCGGCCAACAAACTAATTAGCAGGCGTTTTCTTTCAACTAGAACTTCCCCGCTACCCTGTCCCTCAGATGGCGAAAGCCGTGGATCCGTACAATTCCCCAAAGCCATAAAACAACACCCCTTTGCTCCCAATTAAATTTAAATTGTTATGAAGTATAGGTACCACCTGGGGTTTTAGGGTTTGCATGTAATGTTCGCGCTATTTTATGTAACGAAAGCCAAGCAATCACTTAAGAAACTCAGTTAAACGGCTGATAAAACTCAATTTGACCTGGGAATACGCTACGAGTTAAACAGGTATTGGCTGATGCAGGGCTTGTTGCAAAATTTCCGACGAGTGCACCCATCCACCCCGCTCTTCCATTCGTGACATTCAAGGGAGCTTTCATTCCCAAAAATTTTGTTTTCGGAAAAAGACGGTTGATAATGGATCTACCCGAAAATCAAATTTACAAGTAGCGCGCCTTGGCCGACACACTCACCTACCGCATCGATAATTGGCTGAAGCCGCGTAAAGGAAAAGCCGAATGGAAACACTCGAAAAAGTCAGCGGATTTGCTGGCAAGCATATGCCCTTAATTTGCTTGATAGTAGCTATAGTCTCGTTAATTTTCCCGAATCCAATCCAGGAAACCTTGCCCGCAAGATGGATGAGCATTCCCTTGGCCATCATCATGTTTTGCATGGTTACCACGCTCAAGCTCGATGATTTCAAAGTGGTATTCAGGAAGCCCAAAGCTGTTCTTACTGGAATCATCGCCGAATACACCCTTATGCCTCTGATTGCCCTGTTGCTGGTTAACGTTTTCCAACTTTCGCCCGAGCTTGCCATTGGCGTTTTGCTAGTAGGCTGCTGCCCTGGCGGAATGGCATCAAATGTAATGGCGTTCCTGGCAAAAGGAGATGTGGCGCTTTCGGTTGGCATTACCGGGTGCGCAACCCTTATTGCTCCCGTGGTTACCCCTGCGCTGATGATGCTAACGGGCGGCGAAGCTGTTGAGGTTAACTGCCTTGAGATATTCATGACAATTGTTCAGGTAATGCTGTTGCCCATGGCGGCGGGTTTCCTGTTCAACATGGCAGCTCCGAAAGCTTCAAAAGCGCTGAGCAGGGTGTTGCCCCTTGTTTCCGTTGTTTGCATTTCCATCGTTATTATGTCGGTGGTTTCGGCCAATTCCGAAAGGCTGATTACCGGCGGCCTGCTCGTACTAGTTGTATGCCTGCTGCAAAACTTCCTAGGCTTTGCCTTCGGCTATGTAGCTGCACGCCTAATGGGCCTGACCAACGAGCAAATTCGCTCTATTTCGCTTGAGGTTGGCATGAGGAATTCGGGGCTTTCCACCGCAATTGCCATCTCTAACTTTTCTACCATGCCGCTTGCCGCCATACCTGGCGCCGTGTTCAGCGTTTGGCAAAACATTTCCGGCTCGCTATGCGCAAACATCATGGTGAACATCGATGAAAAGAAGAAAGCCAAGCAGGCCAATTCCCCCGAATAAGGCAAAACTCAAGTTTTACTTGAGCAATGCATAAAGCGGTTCACCCGCACATAAAAGCAAAAAGAAGAAGAGCCCGACCGTGCTGGTCGGGCTCTTCTTTTGCGCTTGGATAAATTCCAGAAACAGGTGTTCTGACCCATTCGCTTTAAACAGCTTAACTGCGCTTCTTCCTGACATACAAAACGCATATTGCAGCAACAACAGCCAGAACATCGATAGCAATAACGGTATATGCCGCAACGGTTTCGGCCTTAACAATAGAAATGGCACTAGCTACATCGGGAACATCGCTGTATACCGCGCTGCTCAAGGAAACCTGCAAAGGCTTTAGCACCCTAAGCTGGTCGGTTGCCTCCCCTGTTTCGGGGTTTCGAGCGCTGGTTAGGGTATTGCAGTTGGCGTTTTCATACCAAAGGACCTCATTCAAAAGAGTTCCCGCATCATCGAAGGCCTGTTGTTGCATGCTGTTGCAGTAATTCGTGATATAGCTTGCAGCTTCTTTGTCATCGAGTTCAGAAGCATTGCTCAGCACGGTTGCCATGCCCGACGCCATGGCAACTTCAGCTTCATGCCAATAGGCCTGAACGGGCTGCCCATATACCTGATACGAATCAGGGCCTACGCACAAGGTGCAAAGCTCCTTAAAACGGTAGTACGGATAAGTGTCTTCATCAAAAACGCCTGCATTATCGGCACTCTGATTAAGGCTATAAGGTTTGCTTACGCTTGTAGAAGCGTTGGACATAGGCACGAAGACGCCGTAAATTGCCGGACCAGTGCTTTCCCAGGTAACACACGCCATATTCGCAGGCAAGTTAGGATAGGTTTGCGTGATATGCACACTCAATGCCGTATCGGTACCGATAACGCGCATGTCGGTACGACCGGTTTCATCAGGGCTATATTCAGTGCCTTCAAAACGGTTGCGCATGATTTCCTCAACATCATTCAGCGAAACCTTGGCATCGGCCTTGAAGCAGAGCGGATACACATCGCCAATGCTGTAGCTGCCGTAAGCGGAAGGCGCAAGCAGCTTATGCCCAATCCACGTGCGCATATGCGAGTAATTGGTAGTAACGCTTTGGCCGGCGTAGGTGCTAAGCAAGTTGAGCTGACCGTTGTTGCCATATACCGCAAAACCCTTTTCGCTGGGCAGGCTTTCCAGCTGCGTTGAAGTAATGCAGTCTTCGTAATCGGCCAAGTACTGCAAAGAGAATTCATTGCCAAAGGCGGCAACAGAATCGGCAGGGAGCTTTACGGCAGCATACTGATGGCCACCGTACATTTCCACATACCAAGCTTCGTTCTGGTCGGAAATCAAGGCGATGTTCACTTCGCTGCTGCCGTACTGGTCGATGAGGCCGCAAAGAACCATAACGGCATCTTTGGCGGTGGCACTTTGGCAAGTAACCAAGTCGACCGCAGTGAACTCGGAAAGGCCATGCTCAACAAGCGGGTCGGCCTCCAATGCAGCCTTATTTGAGAACGAAGTGATGGACATGATCATCGAAACACCGCATTCGTTGGTGCATACCGTGGCATCATGACCAAGCTCGTTCGTAGCCGTGGTGCTGTCCATCCACGGCGTTGAAGTGTACTTATATGTATGGGCGGGGAGCTCGGCAAATACCGTGCCTTCGTTATCAACCGGCATGGTGCGACCTGGCTGATTTTCAACGGCATCGGTTACGGTCATATAGTTTGCCCAGACAGCTTGATAATCGTTGGATTTTGCCATGATGATGGTTCCATCGCTGCTGGCCTCAGACCCAACATAAACCGCCGTGCATGCGTATGCCGCCGGCGCTGCAACCGCAAGGCAAGCAAAAGCACATGCCAAAGCGCATACAACGCGGACAAAGCCCATTCTTATGCTCATGAATCTCTCCTTCAGTGGCACGCTAAGCACCAAACATTGAGATAAACGCCAAAATGTCAAACGCAATTCTAGCCTAATGTTTAGCCAGGGGCATAAGAAGTTGGCCAACGCGAAACACGCTGCATGAATTAATGGTTGAGCAAGCTCAGCTTAGAGGAATTCAACAACGCCTGTATCGGTGTGATAAAGGGCGCCAACAATTCGAAGATCGAATTCTTCGCCTTCAAGAAGCACGTCGCGCCGATCTTTGATCTTTTGAACGCTATGCTCGATGTTCTTCAACGTGGCAGAAGCTTCGTTCTTTTCGTCCCCTATCGCCAATGAGATTTCATCGCCGATGAATTTCACGTTGCCGCCAAGTTCATGATGCATAGCAGCCTCAACGGCGCCGCAGCCGGTGTGACCTAGCACTACAACCAAGTGGCAGCCCAGGTGCTCGTCGGCGTATTCGATGCTACCCATCTGGTGGTTATCCACGATGTTGCCGGCCACTCGAATAACAAACAAATCGCCAATGCCAGCCGAAAATATAGCCTCTGGAATAACGCGCGAATCAGAGCAAGCAAGAATAATCGCATATGGCTTTTGGCCTTCCGCAGCCGTATGCGCCCGCAGCTCTGGGGAAATATCGCCCGCTGAAGCCCTAGCATTTAAATAGAGCTCGTTGCCTTCTTTCAAACGGGCCAGAGCTTCGTCCGATGAAAGATTCTCGATTTCTTCGATATGCTCGTAATTCATAGCGTCTCCCTTGAATTGCTTGCTTGAAGACTAACAAAATACTTAGGGCGTTAAAGGCATT
>CAZQWR010000061.1:0-9632 GCA_964597085.1 uncultured Cryptobacterium sp. | reverse complement strand
ATCAAGAGCCCCGCATTTTGGCTGGTTGGCATCTGCGGCGCCGTGGCAAACATGGTTGTAGTTATTGCCCAGTTCTTCCCGACTTACGTAAACGCCCTTGAAACCACCGGCATTGCGGTAATCATTTCCGGAGCAACCTTAGCAACTATCGTTTCCGCCGGCCAGGCAGTTTGCAAACTGCTGGTAGGCGCAACCTCCGACCTTAACCCCACCGCGGTAATCCTCGGCTCCTGCGCTCTTGGCGTAATTGGCATCTTGGCAATCGCTTACGGACCCACCACCTTCCTGATGCCTTGCGGTGGCGCGGTGTTCGGCTTCTATTACGCATCCGTTGCAGTTATCATGCCCATCCTTGCAGGCGCTGTATTTGGCACTGGCGAAAACTATTCCATCGTTTACGGCCGTTGCAACACCATCATCAACCTTTGCGCAATTCCCGCAGGCTTCATGTGGCCGCTTATCGCCGAAACCTTCGGTGGCTACGTTGCAGCATTCTGGGTTGCAATCGTAATGATCATCGCCTTTGGCATCATGGCATTCCTCGCCATCAAACTTGGCAAATCCATCCCTCGCGCAGAAGACAATTCCGCAGTAGCTAAGCAAGTTGAAGCAGAGGCTTAATACTCTAGATTCAAACTGCTAGCTAACCCCATAAGCACCGTCGGCGTCCCTACTCGCCGGCGGTGCTTTCCCAGGTTTAGGATGGTTTTAAAAATGGAGCTTTACCAGCTTAGATATCTACAAGAAATAGCCCGATGCGGCAGCCTGCGAGAAGCGGCGAAAAACCTGCATATCACCCAACCTCCGCTTTCGCGCTGCATTAAAGCGCTAGAAGACGAAATTGGCGAACCCCTTTTTGATCACGTTGGAAGGAACATCGTATTAAACGATGTTGGCAAGGTGGTTCTATTAGGAGCTAACGCAACGCTGCAATCAGCGGAAGCCATCAAGCAATCCGTCAACGAGTACGTTCGCAGCAGGGAGCAAACCATTAATCTTTATGCTCCTGTGCCACTTGGCAACGATGCTCGTGTTCTTTACGAATTCAAACAAAAATACCCAAATGTTCGCCTTAGAGTTGGCGTTGCGCCGGCGGAAACCTTGAAGTACGAAATACCCGACCTTATCTTCTTTTCCAGCCCGTTGGAACATTCGGACAAGGAAAACTACATCCATCTTGGTGATGAAGACATTGTTCTAGCGGTTTCCAAAGACTCACCGCTTGCCAAAAAAGAATCCGTAGCATTGAAGAGCCTTGAAGGCGAAGACTTCATCAACAACGTTCCCAACGCTTATTCGACCATGGTGTCCGAAATGCTCAGCGAAGCAGGCATTTCGCCCCATTGCGTTATGGAAAACCAGTCATACCAGCAAATTATCGATGCGGTGAGCCTTGGCTTTGGTGTTGCCCTTGTACCCGAAATCACCTGGATAAACGAACGGAGCAATGTAGCGCTCGTTCCCCTTTCCGATGTGCACCGCCTACGCCACTTGTACCTCAAATGGCCAGAAGGTTCGGTTCTTTCAGGCGCAGTTGAGCTAATGAAAGATTACCTGGTTGAACACTATCGAAATGTTGCGAAACGGCCAGAGCGCAGCAATGAAGCTGCCGAAAGGCAATCTTGATTTAGGGCCAATGGCCCAACAAGAAAAACCAACCTCAACACGTCCTTCTCTCCCTCTTTTATAGCCCGAACCGGCCCCACCCGGTTCGGGCGCTTTTGTGTACACGGGTACTTCCTGGCACAAAAAACGGAGCTCCCGCAAGTTCGCGGGAGCCCTTCATGAGGAAGAAAAGTTTCATTTGGCTACAAACTATTTCTGTTCAACAGCAACCTCTTCACGTGGGATCTTTTCGCCAATCTTGATAGCCAAGAAAGCGCATACCGCAAACAAGGCAATCGCAATAATAGCCACGACGAATGCGGAGCCCCAGCCGCCCAGGACCTCCGCAATAGTGGGCCACATGAAGCCTGCGGGAATTGCGAGGATGTTGATAACGGTCATTGCGCGGCCATACACGATGGAATAATTCTCACCAGAACCGAATACCGCAGACGCTAAGATAGGCAAAATCACCGAAACGGACGCATAGAAGAACCCGAACACGAAGCCGCCAATAGGCATCATCGGTGAAGTGGGAAGCAGCCAGATGCAGGCGATGCCGATAATGCCAAACAAACAGGATGCACCGATCATCTTCAAGGCACCAAAGTCGCTAACCGCGCCAACAATAAACTTGCATACTGCCTGACCAGCGCTAACGATACTGGCCAATATAGCGCCTGTCACGATAACGGCCGTACCAGCCTGCTGCAGCGCGTTCACGTAAGTTGGGAAGAACTGGGCAATCATAACAACAATGTTCGCCACGCCACCGCAGATGCAAACCAAATAGAACGCAGGGCTCTTCATTGCCGCAGAAACGTTAACGCTCCAGTTTTTCTTAGCTGCAACGCTTGCTGCACTTTCGCCCTCAGCCACCGATTTCTTGGAAACATAAGGCAGCATGCCCTTATCTTCCGGACGCGAGCGAATAACAAACAGCGTGAACGGAAGGCAAACAACCAGAACGATGATGGCATACACGAAGAAAGCAGTGCGGTAGCCGAAAGCACCCATAATCGCCTGACCTACCTGGATAAACACAACGCCGCCAACGCCAGTGAATGCCGCAACAAAACCGATAATGGCACCTGCGCGATCTTTAAACCACCTGTTAACAAGCGTAGGAATGGTAAGGGCCAACAACGAAAGAGAACCAACGACCATTAACGCACCCGTAATCCACACCTGGTAGATAGACGCGCAAAATGAAAAAGAAAAGAAGCAGCATGCAACAACGGCAACGCAGATGGAAGTAATAATCCTAAGATCGTACTTGGCAAGGATCTTGCCGAATACCATGCTCCATACCGCCATGCAGATACCGCCGATGGAAAGATAAATGGTAATGGAAGAAGTTTGCACACCGTAATCCTGCGCAAGCGACGGGAAGAAGATGCTCATGCAGCTTGCCTGCATTGCGCAAGGCACGAAAGCGAATATGATTGCCGATATAACGATTGGTAAGTATGCGGAAAAGCTCTTTTCCTGCAGAGTGTTTTCACTCATTTGTATCCCTCCTATGATCAGGCGCAATGCGCCCAACCGTTCAAGCTCTAACCTTGGCTGGAACATCCCCACGATGCATCAAAACCAGCAAAGGCTGCTTTGCCCTCTCTATGATTCACTTCAAGTATTTGTCCAAAAATGCACAAGCCTCCTCCAAGAAAGCAGGCCTCTTAAATGCCGGATCGTGATGGCTTGCGCCGGGTACGATTTCAAAATCGACTTTTTCATCGCCGGCAATCTGTTTTGCTCGGTTTGCGAAGAATACCGACTGAGCATGCGGGACAAGTTCGTCTTCGCTTCCCGCCTTGATCATCATTGGCGGAACCTGAGGCGTTAAATACTCTGCAGGGCTTGCCGCCTTAATGCTTTCCAGCGGAAGACTGTCCACTGCAGCGCCCATGAACAGGCATTCAGGAACTTTCGGATTGCTCATCGGCTTCGAATCGTTGCCCTCTTGGGCTTTCTGCTCGTCGATGAGCGAAAAATCAACCGGGGCATATGTTGCGATGCAGCAGCGTACATCGGTGCCATAGGCGGAATCGCCCGTTGATTTGTCTTCCAAGAAAGATATATTTGGCGTCGTTGCCATCATGAGCGTCATATAAGCACCAGCAGAATTACCCACCACGCCAAAACGCGAGGGGTCGACTCCGTACTCGATTGCGTGTGCCTTAAGGTAGCGAATGGCAGCCTTGCAGTCCTTAACTGGGTCGGGGAACTGCGCTTCGCCCGATACGCGATAACCAACGCTGGCAAGCGCATAACCTTTGTTAAGAAGCCCAAAATAAACTGAAACCTGCATGTCGCGACGGTCGCCTGCCATAAAACCACCGCCATGGATAAACACAACCAACGGAACCGGCTTGCCCTCCCCGACTTCGGGCGGCAAATACAAATCGATCTTCTGACGTTTGCTCTTTGCGTCATACGCCAGGTCGAAATGCTTTCGGGGAATAGCGTCCAAAACCTGCTGCGAAATCATCGGCGAAGAGGGAACCTCTTTTAAGGTTCGACACAGATATTCATCGTCGATCTTATCGAGCACATCCTGAGGAATTCCCCATTCCGTTTCTTCCATAATGACCCTCCTTTACTATCGGGATCCCAAATCCCAGGGTCATCATAGTTAGCGCAGCTTAATAAATGAAATGCAATATAAACACGTTCTTAATGCGTTGAGAGAATATGACTGCACATTTGCATCAGCGAAGCGAGTCAAACAACTCGGCATAATATTCGATGATGTAATCACGAAAAGCCAAGGCCGCCGATGACAATTCCGATTCGGTGGGCCACTTCAAGTACAAGGTCCTGGAACGCTTTACATCGCTGAGCCGAACAGTTACCACGTTCTTCCTGTCGGCGCTCGAAAACCAGGTCGCCTCTGGGGCAAGCGCAATTCCCACGCCTTCAGCAACCAAGCGGTTTATGAAAAAACAGTGCTGGTCTTCGAAAACAATTCGGGGCTCTATGCCTGCTTCCACGAACATGCCATCCATCACATCGCGAATCGCGCTGGGCAAAACGGTAACAAACTCCTCATCTGCCAGTTGCGACAACTTAACCGTCTTGGCTTTAGCCAGCATGTGATCCTTCGGGACCGATAGAACTATTTCTTCTTTGCCCAATGCCATGCAATTAGCTTCTACATGGTTTGTGAACGACGCAAAGAAAGTAAGATCGGGAACCTCTGAATCAAGGTAAGGCGTGGCTTCCGAAGCAAAACGCACAGTGATCTCGGGGTGGAGCTTCTTAAATTTGGCCAGCATTCCCGGATCTTCACCGAAGAATACCGGAGCACGCAAATTAAGCGTCTGATTCTTTTCACGCACATAACGCTCCAGCACGTGCCCAACCGAGTCAACTGAATCCAAGGCGTGGCTTACTGCCTTATGGAACACCTTTCCGTTGTCGTTGAGTACAACCCTTCGCCCAATACGATCGAACAAGTCAACACCGAGCTCGATTTCGAGTTTTTTGATGGAACGGCTAAGAGCGGGCTGCGAAACGTGAAGCTCCTCCGATGCCTGAGTAATGTTCTGATATTTGGCAACCGCCTGAAAATAACGAAGCTGGTAAAGATCCATTTCGCTCTCCTTATTCCCCAAAAGCATAAAACCCATCAATAAGCTCTAATGGAGTTATAACACGCAAGATAATACACTTCATTTAGAACGTGTTCAAAATGTTCTAGACAAAGGAGCACACCATGCCACAGCCACCTGTTTTCAAGGAGATCGACACTTCGCAGTTCAAGCGCTGTTTTATCGACCTTTCCTATGCAACCACCAACGATCCTGATCAGAAACTCGACATTTACTTGCCCGACGAAGGGGACGGCCCCTTCCCGCTCATCATCTTCGTGCATGGCGGCGGCTGGGTAATGGGCGGGCGCCGCAACAACACCATGCCCGGCGTGTTCAAGTTCATGTCGCAAGGCTACGCCATGGCAACCATCGAATACCGCCTGGCACCCGCCGTGCACTGGCCAGCACCGCTTGAAGACGTGCGCGGTGCCATCCGATTCCTGCGCGCCAACGCCGCCCAATACCACCTGGACCCAACCAAGTTCGCCATCATGGGTAATTCTGCTGGCGGCCACCTGGCCAACATGGCAGCGGCATTGGGCGGACGCAACATCCTTCGGGGTGAGCAGTTGGGTTATGCCGATGTAGACGATTCCGTCCAGTGCCTGATCAGCGTTTTCTCGCCCACCGACATATACAAGCTGGACATGGACGACTGGTTCACGTTGTTTCTTTCCGAACGCCAGCACGGAAACATCGTCATAGATTCCGATGCACAAGACCCAGCCGAAAAGAACCACAACATCATGCTGGGCTTCGTGGCGCGCGAAAATGCTGCGGCCGCAGCCAACGCCAGCCCCATCAGCTACATTACCGAAAACTTCCCGCCAGCCTACTATTTACAGGGCTTGCACGACCAGATTGTGCCCTACACACAGTCGCTTTCGATGTGGCGCAAGATAAACATGGTATGCGGAAAAAGCCATGCCAAGCTGGAACTTTTCCCTGAGGCAATGCACGGCGATGAAGCCATGAAAACAGACGAGGTTATGAACCGCATTCTGGACTTCGTAGACGCCCACCTGTGGGAAGGCGAGCACAAGCGCACATCGCTGCCGCCCGACGCAAGGGTGATTGACTAGCCGAATACTTCATTGCGGGCCCCTTCCCGCGCCCCTTTCTTTAGGAAGCCGGTTCCCCACCGGCTTCCTCTTTTTGCTGTCTGAACAGACAAAAGCTCTGCGCCCGCGCACTTTGCACAAACTTTCGAATCGCGTTCTAATTTCTTTCGAATTTTTTCATTAGCGTTGTAAGGGGAAGGGGCGCCTTAACGTTGCCTTCGTCCCTTCCCTCAAAAAGGTTACACGGTGTTACAATTAGCGAATGCGAGGGACTGCCATGCCTATGACATACCGACAGGCCGTTAGGCTTATCCGCGCGCATGGCGGAATGTTTACCGGGCACGGCAAAGAGCACGACGAGTTCACCATGCCATGGGGCGCAAAAATCCAAGTCCCGCGCCACAGGGACGACCTTTCGCCCGGTGTTGAGGCGGACATCAAGAAACGCGTTGCCGGCACGCGCAAATAACCCCGCTGAAAGGAACCGTTATGGAAACCTATCTTTACGAAGCAGTTTTAACCCCCAATGAGCTGGGCGGATACGATGCGCGCATTCCCGATTTCGACATAACCACCCAGGGTGCCAACCTAGCCGATGCAACCTATATGGCGCAAGACGCCCTTGCTCTGCATATTTCCGGGCTGCTTGCCGAAGGCGCGTCTGTTGCCAAAGTCGGCCAGTTCGGCCACCGCTGCCCTAAAGGCTCAACGCTCATGGGCATTGCTGCGCCCGTTGAAGTTGAAAGCCCGGAAACGCAATTCATTACCGCGCAAGAGGCGGCCGACCTGCTGGATGTAACCCGCCCGCGCATTTATGCCCTGATGAAAGAGGGGCTGCTGCGCTCCAAAAAAGAAGGAAACGCGCGCCTGGTTTGCGTTGCCGATGTTATGGAGCGCTTCAACAACCCGCAGCCCACTGGCCGCCCCAAAGCCTTGCAGGCGTAGGGAACGCAGCCATAAGGCCAGGCCAACAAGACGGCGAACCAACCGCTCCACCCATCCACTCGCCAACGTGCTCAGGCGCGGCGCTCGGTCGCGATGCCTCCCGTCCCTGGCCAATGCGCCCAGCCACACCACCCAGCATCTCGCCAACGCGCCCAACTGCGGCACTTCATACCCTTTCGCAACAAGCCCACTCCCCGCGCCCCGCTTCCCTATTTCTTCGCGGATCAGGTATTCTGAACGTGTTATTTCTTTGGGAGAAAGAGGGGCTCCATGTCTAAGAAATCCAAGAAAAAGAAGCAAGCGAAGAAGCCCGCCATCCTGGCCGAGGCCGACCGCCGCATCAAGGAGCGCATCGAAGAGCATGCCGAGCAGCAGCAGGCCAACGCCGAGGGCAAGCCCACTTCGCCTTTGGGCGCATTCGTGCGCCGCGGGCCCGTGCTTTTGCGCGGCAACATGCTCACCAACGAAAACAGCACCGCAAGCCTTTTGGCCGAAGCGGAAGACACTTCCTGGCTGCAGACCGACCCCTGGCGCGTGCTGCGCATACAGTCGGAATTCGTTGACGGCATCCAAGCTCTGGCCGAGCTGGGCCCCGCCGTTGCCGTGTTCGGCTCCGCCCGCACTCCCGAAACCGACAAGTACTACCAGGCTGCGCGCCTGGCCGGCGGCATGATTGCCCGCCGCAACATTGCCGTTATCACCGGCGGCGGCCCTGGCATCATGGAAGCCGCCAATCGCGGCGCATCGGAATCGGGCGGCAAATCGGTGGGCCTTTCCATCGAGCTTCCGCACGAGCAGCGCATAAACGACTGGGTGGGCCTGAGCATGAGCTTCCGCTACTTCTTCGTGCGCAAAACCATGTTCGTGAAGTATTCGCAAGGCGCCATGTTCTTCCCCGGCGGCTTTGGCACGCTCGACGAAATGACCGAGCTTCTAACCCTAGTGCAAACGCACAAAACGGCGAACATTCCCACCGTGCTGTTTGGCAAGGAATACTGGGCGGGCATGATGGGCTGGGTGCAGGAAAAGCTGGTTGGCCAGGGCATGATAGACCCGCTGGACACCGAACTGGTAGTGATTACCGACGACATAGACGAAGCCGTTGCCGTTGCCACGAAAAACATCCGCAAACAAAAGCGCACCTAGCGTATGAATGCGCAATAATTGTGGCTGGTACCGCTCGGTGCCAGCCATTTTTATTTTGCGAAGGAACCGCCATGCCAGGCGCGAAAAGCCACGCAGCCTGGCACACCCACAACAATACGCTTTGCCAAAAAGGCGTGTTGCCCAGACAACGCGGCAACGAGCCCTAAGCCAAACGAGCATTACTGTTTGCAGGCCAACGCAAGCGCTACGAAAGGTTGAACCGCCATGCCCCTTGAACTGGTAGATTGCCACACCCACACCGTTTTCAGCGATGGCAAAAGCACCTTTGCCGAAAACCTGCGCGCGGCAACCGCCCAAGGCATAACCACACTGGCCTGCACCGACCACTGGGGCCGCCCTGAATTCGTTGACTGCTCCATAGAAGAAGCGCATCTTCCCGAATATGCGCAGGCCATCGTGCAAGCGCGCAGAGAGTTTCCCGAAATTGAGATTATCTATGGCCTGGAGGCCGACTGGTACCCCGGCTGCGCTGCCGACCTAGCCGAAACTCGCGGCGATGCCACCTTCTTGCTGGGATCCATCCACTACCTGCAGGAAAAGGCGCTGGACTGGGATGAAGACATGCGCATTTGGGAAGAACTGGGGGCCGATGCGCTGTGGCGGCTCTACGCCGAAGAATGGTGCAAGGCCGCAACCAGCAACTTGTTCGATTCCATGGCCCACCCCGACTTGCCGCGCCTGTTCGCCCTTTCTGGCTACGCACCCAGCATCAACCTGGAGCCCCTGTTCAGCCGCATGGCCGAAGCCGCTGCTGCAGGATGCGTGCATGTAGAGATAAACACCGCTGGCCTCACCAAAAATTTCGCCGATTTCTACCCGCAGGAAGCGCTGCTGACCAAGTTCCATGCCGCCGGCGTGCCGCTGACCGTAGGCTCCGATGCCCACCACTGCAGCCGCATTGGCGAAAACATCCGCGAAGCCTACCGCTACGCCCTGCGCCTTGGGTACACAGCCATCGACGTGCCCACCGCAGAAGGCAGCTGGCGCACCATCAATATCGAAGAAGCCTAACAGCGCCCAGGGTCCACGGCAGCCACGGCCCTGGTGGCGCGCAGCGTCGGATGACACTCCAAAAACAATTCCTGTTAGATCTGCGAAGCAGATCCTCTATTTAAAGCATGAAGCAACGACTGCACGAAAAGAGCCCGCCAAAGACGGGATCTTTGAGCAAGGTAGTGGGCGTCTTAAGACGTTACTCGCCGCCAGAGCCTCGGCCGCTGCAGGCGGACGGGTCCAGCCTACGCCTTCAGATTTTCCA
>CAZQWR010000060.1:0-9670 GCA_964597085.1 uncultured Cryptobacterium sp. | reverse complement strand
GCTCGGTTACCACTTCCAACTTGGTTTGAGCGCCCAGGGCATCAATAACCGTATCGGGGCGGCCGAAGTCGTACTTCCAGGAAAAGGGGCTCTCCCCTTCTTCGGTTTGCCCATCGGTACCGGCGGCAACCGTGGGAAATTCGACGATTCCTTCGGCCGCAGCGGCGGGTTTGGCGGTGGAGCCAGCTGGAGCCGACTCGGCGGCAGATTCAGAAGCAGGCTTGGCGACAGCGCATTCGGCGGCTTCGCCTTCCGTTTCGCACTCATCTTCGTCGGCATAAGCGTGGTTGGCAGCAATTTCCAGCGCTTTGAAACCCAGCACCAACGAATCAACCAAGGCAACACAGCCGCGCACCAGGGGCCAGTCGAACCACTTGGGGCGGTTGCCCTTCTTCGAAAGCGGGTGTTCCTCGGAATGCATGTTGCCATCGGGCTCGCGCACGGCAACGGCCCAATTGAGCTTGCCGCGCATCATCACGCCTTCGATAAGCGCCTGGCCCCCAATATGAGTGCGGCGCTTGCCATCTTCGGCGAACGCGCGCTTCAAATCGCTTTGCTTGGGCATGCCCGGCACTTACTCCCTAACAACCTTGGGATAAGGCTTTCCGCAGCTCATCTTACCTTCGGGGCAGTTGCCGCGAACGCAGGGCGCGCCGGCATCCATGAAAATATAGGGCGCGGTGGGGCGCACCAGCTCCAGCATCTTGTGCGCCATTTCGCGAATTTCCCACTGGGCGCGGTTGCAGCAACGCAAGCTTAGGAAGTGAAGCAACTCGCGGATGTTCATGGTAATGACGATCTTGGTTTCGGCCGCGTTGGGCAGCAGATAGCGCGCGTCTTCAGCGGGCACACCGGCTTCCAGCAACTTGTGGTAGGCATCAACCACGGCATCAATTGCCTGATCGAACACTTCTTCGGTTTCTTCGTTGGCGGCAATCGTGGGCGGCTTTACCACCTGCACATCGCCCGCGAACTTAACGTAGCGCTGCGACTGCTGGTTGAAGCTGGCCAAGCGGTGGCGCACCAGCTGATGCGTGAGCGCACGCGAAACGCCATCAACGGCGAAGGTGTAGCTCACGTGCTCCAAGGTGGAAAAGTGGCCTGAGCTCATGATGGTGCGCAGCACGCTCTGCACGCGCTCGGGCGGCATGGTTTCCATAAGCTCCTTGGCGCCAACGGGCGCATAGCAAAGGCGCGCGGCGGTTGCCACGGCGCGCTCGGGGTTTTCGGGGTATTGCAAAAGCTCTACATTCATAGGGCTTGTCCTTCTTTCGGGGTTTCACCTGGGCAGGCGCTTAAGCTTGGCGCTTCAGCCCGGCACTTCTTCATTGGCGCCACTGGCATTTGCCGCCAGCGCCGTTTGTACGAATGCCATCATAACCCACCCTAAAACAGCTGAAACAGAAGAGAACAAACCACAAAGTATCGGCGCAGATGCAGTTGCCCCGCACCACGGCTGGCAAAATAGAGGCCTGGCAAACCCCCGATGGCCCACGCCCAAAATGCGCGGATGCACCAAAGCCGATGCGCTACTGCTCCTGGAAGGCAACGGCTACGGCTACGAAGAAGGCCCCGCCACCCGCGGGGCCTTTGCTATGCCCATCTGGACGCAAACGGCCAACCAGACGTGCGCTACGGGGCCAGACGGCTTTGCCGTGCCCCATCTGGGGTCAAGCGCGCTGGGCACACTCATCTGGGCATAAAAAAGGGCGCCCCGTGGGGCGCCCAACCTGAATGCGTAAGCTTATTCAGCCTTTTCCTCGGTTGCCTCTTCAGCAGGAGCCTCGGCCTCAGCCTCTGCGGGAGCCTCAGCAGCTTCCTCTGCAGGAGCGGCAGCAGCTTCAGCAGCAGCCTTAGCAGCCTCTTCCTCGGCCTTCTTGGCGTACTCAGCAGCACGCTCAGCCTTGGCAGCAGCCTTAGCTTCGCGCTCGGCCTTCTTGGCAGCCTCTGCAGCCTCTACAGCAGCAGCGCGCTCTGCCTTCTTGGCAGCCTCGCGAGCAGCAACAGCCTCGGTAGCAGCACCGAACTTGTTAGCGAAGCGCTGTACGCGTCCGCCGGAGTCGATGAGCTTCTGGGTGCCGGTGAAGAACGGATGGCAAGCATTGCAGATGTCAACACGGATCTCAGACTTGGTGGAACGAGTCTGGAAGGTGTTGCCGCAGGTGCAGGTTACCGTGCAGTCAACGTATTCGGGATGGATATCAGTTTTCATTGGTTCTCCTTCTTTGCCTTGGTTTCCGACCAAGGCGAGATAAGCCTATTTAATATACCGCAGTTACCGCGAATTGCAAGAAGCAAAATGCAAATCTGCGCCATATTTCGAAAGGCCCTTTTCAGCGCCGAACGCCCAGCCAACGCCCCCTATCTGCCGGCAGCGTTAGCCTTCTTGTCGGCGTACATGCGCGCATCGGCCAGCTTGCGCACTTCTGCAACCTGGCTGGAATCTTCGGGGTATGCAGCATAAGCGCAGCTAGTGCCAACCGAAATGCCATGCCCCTCAATTTGATAGGGCTCGGAAATCTGCTGCTTGATGCGCTGCACCATGCTCTTGCAGCGCTGCTCGTCGAAGCCTTCGCTCACCACTACGATGAATTCGTCGCCGCCGATGCGGAAAGCGTAGTCGGTAACCCGGATGCAGCTCTGCAAGCGCAATGCCACCTGCTTCAGCAGCTCATCACCCACGTCGTGGCCGTACGTATCGTTAACCGGCTTGAAGCGGTCCAGGTCAAGGTAGTACAGCACAAACGGCTTCTTAGCCTCTTCCTTCCGATGCAGCACATTGCTGAAATAGCGCTCGTTGAACAAGCCCGTTAAACCATCGGTATTGGCAAGCGCCTCCAGCTCCTTTTTCTGGCCTACGTCAAGAGCAACAAGAAGCACCTTTTCCAACTTGCCGTTTTCGCTCCACTCAACAGGGATGATATTCATCATCTTGTACTCGCTGCCATTGCGCAGCATGTATTCAAAACGGAACTGGTCGCCTGGCTTCAACAGCACCTTGCGAAGATGCTCGGGCGTTAACAGCGAACCAACCTTCGCCTCGCCTTCATCGGACGCGCCCACATAACGGCGAGCCACCGTTGCCAGCAAATCCGAGTAACGGCCATGCTTGGGATACAACGGCATGCCCAGCTTGCGCTCGTGGTATTCATAGGTATCGCTTGTCAAATCAACCAAAGCAAAACGGTCGACGATTTCGGTAATGCCCTCAAACAGCTGGTTCACCAAGCGTTTTTCGCGCTCGGCAATTTGACGCTCCAGTTCTTTGGCGCGCAGCCTTGCCTTTGCATTACGCACAACGAGCAAAACAACCACCAACGCAAACACGCCCAAAATCAAAGCCGAGAAAAGAACGCTGTTTCTTTGCACCCCGCGCAAGGTAGACTCAACGGCATTGCTGTTCACCACGGCAACGATGCTCCAGTCAGACACCCAAGCAGGCTGGCACAGCACATAAAATAGCTGGCCGCCCTTGCTTACCAGTGCGTTGTCGCTTTGACAACCGGAAAGGCAACTGGCCAAGCCGGGGCCGCTGCCTTGAACAAATTCGCAATTCTGCTGAAGAAGTTCGAGCATATTGCTAATAAATTCAGGGAACACCGTCTTTTCTTCCAAGGAGAAAACGACGCTGCCGTCGGAGCGCACCAAATAGCAGTCGCTCTGGCCGCTGTAAACGTTTTCGGTAAGCAAGGTTTGCACATAGCTGTTATCGTAGGTAACCGCCGCTGCCGTATAGGTAACGCCGTCCTTGGAAAACGCCTGAGCAAGCGGGATGGCGAAAACGATGCGGCGAACGCCGTTGGGCGCAATATAGCTGGAAACAACATGCTGGTTGCCAGAGAACACTTCGCCCAACGAGCCGGAAAGCGAATCGAGGTTGCCAACCTGCCCTGAAATGGTTAAGTAATCGTCCTGTTCGTTGAACAGGTAGAAATCGGTGTAGTTCCAACTAACCTTCGATTTTGCGAACTCTTCCAATATTTCCTGCGACTCGCCCGATCGGGCTGCGTGGCTCAAGCTAAGGTCCCAGTCGGAAAGAGCGCTCCAATTGGTGTTGGAAAACAGCTGGAGCGTATTGGCAACCTGCGAATAGGTATCGTGCAGGCGGTCGGTGCTTTCCTGATACACCTTTTCATCTACGTAGCTGTTGAACCTAACCATGCCAAAAACAAACAGGGCAAGCACCACCAGCAAAATTGCTATGCGCTTGCCCTGCTTCAAAATTTCCCCTTTTGTTGGCTCAATGCCTTGATTTTACAGCCATTGTTCCCTCATGAGCTGCCATTTCGCATCGCGCTCAGAAATAACCAGATCGATGTCTTCGTCGTTTAGGGCCTTGAACCTGCCCTGATGCTTCAAATAGTCGCGCACAGAGGTGAATTCCTTGGGATTGCGGTTCAGCTTGAACTGACCGTTTTCGAATTCGGCCAAGTACCACAGGCCGCAGTCAACTATTTCCTTGGCAACGTCGATGGTTTCATCCACACCGCAGCCCCACCCGGTTGGGCACGGGGCAATAACGTGGATGTACTTGGTACCCTTGATGCTGGCCGCTTTTTCCACCTTGCGAATGAAGTCGTTCAGGTAGCCCACCGAAGCGGTTGCCGCATAGGGAATGCCATGCGCCGCCACGATTTCGAACATATTCTTCTTCTGCGTAAGGCAACCGCGCGTGCTGCCTGCAACCGGCGTAGTGGTGGTTTTTGCGCCGTAAGGGGTGCACGAGCTCTTCTGGATGCCCGTGTTCATGTACGCCTCGTTGTCGTAGCAGATGTAGATGACGTTATCGTTGCGGTCGATGGTGCCGGAAAGCGCTTGCAGGCCGATATCGGCCGTGCCGCCGTCGCCGGCAAAGCCCACAACCGTGTACTCGCTTGGGTCTTTGCCCTGGGCCTTCAAGCCAACCTCAATGCCGGAAATTACCGCAGAGGTTGCCGCAAAAGGCGTGATCATGGCGTTGTTCGAAAAGCTCAGCTGCGGGAAGTTGAAGCCCGTGGCGCTCATGCAGCCGGCAGGAAGCGCCGCCACCGCATTGGGGCCCAGCACCTTAAGCGCATGACGAACTACCAGCGAACCGCCGCAGCCGGCGCAGGCCTTATGACCAAAGAAGAATTCGTCGTCGGTGATGTTGCGTGCGTTGATGGCCATTACGCATCAGCCTCCTTGCCCAATTCGTCTGCCGGGGAGTCTACGCCCAGGAAGCTTACGCGCGGGCCCTGGTAGGTGCCCTGCGCCAGCTGCTGCAGGCTGCGGTAGGCACCGCGCATCTGAACAGCGGAAATATCGTCGCCGCCCAAGCCGCCTACGAAGTTGAGCGAAGGAATAAGCAAACCGGCGCGCTGCAGCGCGGACTGAACATTAGTGAACACCGTGCCCTCGGCGCCGAACGAAACGTCCTGCTCCATAACGCCCACGGCCTTGGCGCCGCGCAGCGCTTCGGCAATGGCCGCATACGGCATGGGACGCAAGTAGCGAATGCGCAGCATGCCGGCTTTGGTGCCCTGCTCACGCAGCGCATCAACCGTGTTGCGCGCCAGGCCCGCCATAGAGCCCAACGTTACCAGCACCACTTCGGCATCTTCGCACTTGTAGTTTTCAACCATGCCCGGGTACTGGCGGCCGAACTCGCGCGCGAACTCGGCTTCCGCCTGGTTAACCACCGCTTCGGCATCCAACATGTCGTGGTGTTCCCAGTACTTGTAGTAGCGGTTGTACTCGGGGCCGGCCGAATAGCCGATATTCACCGGGTTTTCGAAGTTGAAGCAGTTGGTGGTTTCGTACGGCGGCAGGAACGCATCGGCCTGGCTGGGCTCGGGCACGTCTACCATTTCGTAGGTGTGGGTAAGCGCAAAGCCGTCGATGTTCACCATCACGGGCGTCATAACATCAGGATGCTCGGCCAAGCGATACGCCATCAGCGCCAGGTCGAGCGCCTCTTGGTTGGTGTCGGCATAAACCTGGATCCAACCATGGTCAAGCAGCGCCAGGCTGTCGCGCTGGTCGCCGTAGATGTTCCACGGCAAGGCGGTTGCGCGGTTGGCGTTCATCATAACAATGGGGAAACGCCCGCCAGCGGCATAGGTAAGGCATTCTGCCATGTACAGAAGGCCCTGGCTGGAAGTTGCCGTAAACGTGCGGGCGCCCGTGGCAGAAGCGCCTATGCAAGCGGAAAGCGCGGTGTGCTCCGATTCCACATGCATGTACTCGGCCTTCAACTGGCCGGCTTCCACCATTTCAGAAAGGCGCTCAACCACAACGGTCTGCGGGGTGATGGGATAGGCGGAAATCACCTGTGGGCGTGCCAGACGCACGCCTTCGGCAAAGGCTTCGTCGCCAGAAAGGAACTTACGCATTGCCCTCCCCTTCCTTCGCGGCTTCTTCGGCAGCGCGCGCTTGGCCTTCGGGGGTCATGGTGATGGCGCCCGTTGAACAGCAACGGGCGCAGATTCCGCAGCCCTTGCAGAAGTCCAGGTCAAGCGCCACAGAAGTGTCCGTGCGGTTTGCAGGATACAGCTCGCGGTTGTTATCCACCTTGAACACGGCGCCATCAGGGCAGTACATGTAGCACTTCAGGCAGCCTGAGCACTTGGCAGGGTCAACCACGGGGCGCTCATTGCGCCAGCCCGCGTTCTTCACCGTAAGGTAACCGGCGGCAAAGCAGGTGCTGCGGGCATATTCGGTTGGGTCTAATTGGTCGGTTTGCAAAACCGGAATACGGCAAGGGCGCCTTCCCGGGTACCCCTGGCGCAGTTCGTTGCTGCTTTGGGCATCGGACGTGCGATACCCCACGGCAACGGTTGGCTTATCTATTGGGCTCACGTGTATTCCTTTCGGACAAAACGTTGGTTTGAAATGGGCCTTCGATGCAACGATTCAGCCTGGCATCAAAATAGGCCCGAGCGGGAAGCGCAGTGCTTCAGCGCGAACAGATGCAGCGAGCTTCAGCACAAGCAAAGCGCCATGCTCGCCTGCACGCCTAGCGCAAGGCTCCCTGGATATGCGGTGCGCTGCCGCCGGAACGCAGTTGCTCGAACTCGGCTACCACCGCTTCGATGATGGCAAGGTTCTTGGCATGCAGCTTAGCCGGCATGTACTCATGCACCGAGCGCTCCATGCATTCGGCCGAAACATCGCCGTCCAGCGCCAAAATGGCTCCAAGGAACACCGTGTTGGGAATGGGCCTTCCCAGAATCTCCTTCGAAATGCCGTCAGCATCGATAGAGATAATGCGCTCATCGTTGAAGTTACGCAGGCTGTTCACCAACACAATGCCTTCGGGCTTCAACTCGGTTTCCCAGTCTTCGCCCACCAGGGTGTCGTCCAAATACACCACGTAGTTGGCCTTCGAAACCGCGCTCCTGTCGCCGATGGGCTTGGTGTCTATCTTGGTGAAAGCGCGCATGGGTGCGCCGCGGCGCTCGGGGCCGAAGGAAGGGAATGCCAACGAGTAGCGCCCTTCGGGGAACGCCCCCGCAGCACCAAGCAAGCGAGCCGCCGTAAAGGCGCCCTGCCCTCCTCGGCCATGCCACAGGATTTCTTTCATGCTTGTCCTTACTCTCGTATACACGCAAAGCCAGGCGGGCTGCCTGGCTTTGCAGAAATGCTTCTATGCTGCGCTGATTACAAGCGTGCGTACTTTTCCAGGTTGCTCTTCAAGCCGGAAAGGAAGCGCTCGCCCAGAGCGGAAAGCTGTTCGCCTTCCTTCACGATAACGCCCAGGCGCAGCTTCACGTCGGTTTCAAGCGGAACGGTGGCAAGTGCGCTGCCATCGGAAATGCCAACCAAAATGCCACTGGTTACGTTATAGCCGTTCAGGGCCACAATAAGCTCGGAAAGCGAGGCGCGATCGGTAACGGCAATGCTCTTGCTGCGCGGCACGCTTGCCAGCGCTTCTTCGGCAAATGCCGGACCTGCGCCCTCTTCCTGCTCGAAGTACACGTAGGGGTAGTCGGAAAGCGCATCGAGCGAAAGGCTCTTGGCGTTTACCAGCGGGTGGCTCTTGGGAAGGGCAACCTGCGGGGCGGATTCTGCAAGCACCTCGAACTTCACGCCGGCCTTGGCAAAAGCAGCATCCAGCTCGGCGGCCGATTCGGAAGTTTGGAACAGCACGCCCAGCTCGCTCTTGCCCTGAGCCACATCTTCTATAACGCCCTGGGTGGTGCCGGAACGGAACGCGTAGCTGTAGCTATCGCCGCCAGCCGAAAGAACGGTGTGGGCAAAGGTCTGCACGCTGAACAGGTAGTGCTGACCGGAAACGGCAAATACGTTGCTCATGATTGCTCCTTAGTTGTTGCCGCGCTCGTCAATAAAGCGGGAAGCCTTGTGCTCAGAGGAAACGCCGAGCTTGTCGGTGTCGTACACGATTACCTTAGCAGGACGAACGCCGGTATGGGCCTTCAGCGCTGCCTCAACGCGCTTGGCCACGGAATCGAAGGGCTCATCGCTGCCAGCAGCGCGCTCTACCGAAACTTCGTAGCAGGTAGAGAAGTTCTTGTCGTACACGCGAATGAGGTATTCGCCGGTAACGCCGGGCTCTGCGCGAACAACGTACTCAACGTCGCTCGGGAACACGTTTACGGCGCCGACGATGAACATCTCGTCCTTACGGCCGGTTACGTGGATGCGGGCATGGGTGCGGCCGCATTCGCAGGTTTCGGTGGAAACGTAGCCGATGTCGCCGGAACGGAAGCGAATCATGGGGCGGGCCTTCTTCATAAGGGTGGTGTAGGTAAGCTCGCCAGTGCTGCCGGGCTCCAGAACCTCGCCGGTGTTGGGGTCTACCGTCTCAACCAAAATCTGGTCTTCAACGATGTGCAAGCCATCCTTAACTTCGCACATTGCGGCGCATGCGCCGTAAATGTCGGAAAGACCGAAGAAGTCGCGCACATCGGCGCCCCACAGCTCTTCAATGGCCTCACGCGTAGACTTGATGGAGCCGCCGGGCTCGCCAGCCACGATGATGGTCTTGATGTTGAAGTCCTTCTTGGGGTCCAAGCCCTTCGCCTTGATCTTCTGGCCAAGCGTCCAAGCGTAAGAAGGCGAAGTCCAGATTACCGTGGGCTGGTAGTTCTTCAGAACAAAGATAAGACGGTCGGACGGCACGGCGCCAACCCAAATGGCCAGTGCGCCCAATCGCTGAGCGCCAATTACGTCGGGGCCACCAACGTACAGGGCGAAGTTCAGGCCATGAACATAGCGATCGTTCGGGCGCATGCCTGCCTGCCAGAACAAGCGAGCCTCGGTGTCCTGCCACAGATCGAAGTCTTCCTGGGTAAAGGGGCTTACCGTGGGAACGCCGGTGGAGCCGGAAGAGGTAGCCATGAAGATTACTTCCTCTTCAGGTACGGAGCACATCTCGCCGAAGAAGGAGCCAACGTGCTGGGTGGCGCGCTCGGTTTTCTTGTCGCAGAAGGGGAACTTTGCCAGGTCTTCCAGAGTGTTCAGGTCGGAGGGCTTCACGCCAGCTTCGTCAAAGGAGCGCTTGTACCATACGGTGTTGTCGTAGGCATACTGGAGCATTTCCTTCAAGCGGCCAAGCTGCAGCTTCTCGATCTCGGGGCGAGGCATCGTCTCGATTTCGGGATCGTAGTACTTCTGGTCGTACGGGATGTTCTTCTTCGCCATTTCTTCTTGCTCCTTGATTGGTGCCTTTTGATTACGTTGTCGTCTT
>CAZQWR010000059.1:5662-10154 GCA_964597085.1 uncultured Cryptobacterium sp. | reverse complement strand
TGCGGCGGATTCTGTAGATGCTGCAGCTGTCGTTCAAGAAGAAACCGCTTCCGCTGCATTGGAGGGCGATGACTCCGAAGCCCCCACAGCTGCTTCTGTAGATACCGCGGCTGGTACGCAAAACGAAAGCGCCTGCGTTGCCGTGAAAAATGGCTCTTCAGAAGGCATTTCCACCAGCAAGGATGCAACCACATTCCAACCTGGCGAATCGAAGCAGATTAGTGCGGATGACACTCCAGACTTAACTGGATACCAATGGGCAAATGCGGGCTGCGACGCAAATGTTCTATCCGGGTCGAAAAACCCTATCGACGCGAACATTCCCAATTGGAACACCAGCACTCAAAACTCGGTGGGCGTTATTGCCGTGGTTGACACAGGCATTGACTACACGCATCCCGACCTTGCAGGCGTTATGTTCGATATGAGCAACTATATGGGTGCCATCGGGGGCGGCAAGTACGGTTACTGTGCATCGTCCGATACTGAAGACGACCCGATTGACGAATACGGCCACGGAACCCACTGTGCAGGCATCATTGCTGCCGAATGCAACGGGAAGGGAACCACAGGTGCAGCCAATGGCGCCAAGCTGCTTGCATGCAGAGCCGCAGGCAAAAACGGGAGCCTTTTAACCTCAGATATCATTAAATGCTATAGCTACCTTTCGCGCGCCATAGATGCGGGCGTTGACATCCGTGCAATCAATAATTCCTGGGGCGGCACCGCTTCCTCAAGTTACGCTCTTGCTGTTACCGAGCTTGGTCAGAAAGGCGCAATTTCCGTCATCGCTTCTGGCAACGATGGCTTAGACAACGACGGCAGGGCCGTCACTTCCACGTTCGCAACCATGAACTCCTATGCGGTGGTAGTCAATTCTTCTGGCATAGACGGCAAGGCATCTTCCTATAGCAATTACGGCAAGGAAACCACCAGCTTTTACGCGCCCGGTGCAACCATCATGAGCACGTACCCTCAGGCCTTCTCAAATTATCTTCCCAGCTATGTTGAGATGTCCCAAAACGCTTCTAACGTTGCCTACGATACCTTTGACGGCAACGGCTCGATTGAGATGTATGCCGGCTTTGGTGCAAGCGCGATAACGGAAGAAAACAAGATCACCGCAGATGGTGGAAACTACCATTTCGATGAGACTGGCTCGCTCAGCGTAACTGGATCGCAGCTTAAGGCAACCGATCTGGGCGCTCAAGGCAAATACACGCATCGCTATGGCCTAACGTTCAAAGTTCCCGTTAGCAAAAACGAGCTAGCCCGAGTTAGCTGCTTCGGCATTTCCGCAACGTCTACGTCATCTGCGCGAATAATTGCTGTTGCCGCTGCGGAAGTCAAGGGTGACGACGGCGGCATTACGGTAGTCGCCGATGATAACCAGAAATCGGCGTTGGTGGATACGGCGAGCTGGAGCAATCTTAGTGCATCGTTTGGTAAGACGATTTCGAATGCCGCGCAGGGAATAGAGGGAGCCAGCTTGGTTTGGTATTCGGACGGCACGTTCGATGAAAACGGCAACGAAAACGGATATATTGCCGTACCTGTTGAAATAGCGCTGCCTGCAACCAGTAAGCTGGAGCTTTCCGATGACGATGTTGTTTACATTGACTGCGCAGGGCTGGGTAGCACTACGATGCCGTACGAAATGATGTGCGGAACATCTATGGCAACTCCGCTTGCAACTGGAGCGGCTTCAATTTGCTCAACCACCATCGATCAAAGCGAAAGTCCCAGCGATCGAGCGATGGAGCTTGCTTGCTTGCTGAAAAGCTGCACCACTCAATACGATCAGTTCACGGGAACTTGCACCTCAAACGGCACCTTGGACCTGAGCAAGCTTAAGAACCGTGAAGAGGCTACGCCCGCGATATCTGCCGTAACGCTTGTTGAGGGCGACCAGAATTACCTTGATATTTCTGGCCTTGCTTTCGGCGGCACGGGTACGGTATCCATTGATGAGCAAAATGCAGAGGTTGTGAGCTGGCAGGATTCGGCGGTTCGGGTGAAGGTGCCAAATGGCGTGCTTTCTGGCAAACATATCGTTACCGTTAGCAACGCAGCGGGAACCGGTTCAAGGGCGACAGTGCTCAGGTTCACGCAGAATCCGCCTGAAAACGATACCGTCCTTTACGAAGAGAAAATCGAGATTACTGACAATGCTTTGGCCAATTCGGCCACTCGCACAACGATGGTCGGGCTCGACGATAGCATCTACGTGATTCTGGACGAAAAGGACGCAGTAGACGAAACGGGCACAACAACCATATTGAGCGTCAAGAACTTTTATCGTTACGATACGAAGAGCGGCGAATGGACGGATTTGGGTACGCTGCCAACTTACAGGGATGCGGCAAGCGGTGAAGAAACCACAGGTTTCGTATCTGTGAGTACCACGCTTTGGGAAGGGAAGATTCTTGTGCTGGGCCGCGGAGGCGGAGCCAACGGCTTGTATTCCACGCAGTGCCTTTTCTCGTATGACCCCAATACGGCTGAATGGGCTGAGCTCACCAGCATAGCGAATAGCATTCCCATGGGTGCTTCGATTGTTAATGCCAACGGCACGCTGATTGCTATCGGCGGCATGGCGAAGTGGCCAAGCAGCATTGAGGATCTTGAGACGAGCGATACCGAAAATAACATTTGGAAGATCGATATGGGCACTGGCGAGCGAACCTCAATTGGCACCCTCGTCTACCCGCGAAGCAACTATATCAGCATGTTCACCGTCCCTATGCAGGTTGCTGCATCTGGGGACACGATTTACGTTACTGGCGGTGTAGGGGCAAAGCAAAACAGCTTAGTGGATAACAACCAGCCCGCTGAACGTTTGGTTAAACAGGAAGACGGAACGTACATAGCCGAAGATGCTTCGAAGCTGCTGCCGGCAATGCATTCCGAATACGACGAATCTTACGGTTTGGCGGCCGGAACGAACGGCGCGGCATATTGCGGTTTGAAGGCAGATGAAGGGGCTGATGACACCTACCTGCTAGAAAACGGCGGCACAAGCACATATGCCTTTGACAGGAAGTTTTCTGATGTTGCCTGCAGTGGCGTAACTGCGCTCGCTTACCATGGCAAGCTTTACGCGTTCGGTGTTGATGAGCTTAACGGGGGAACATCGGTGATGCGCGCTACGGCGTTCGACACGCCCGAGCATCCTGCTGGTGAGTTTGAGAGCACGAACCCGGATCCGACACCCGAGCCTACGCCCGCTCCCACTCCAGGCACGAACAATACCAACGACAACAACTCGACCGAAGTCGTAAAGCAAGCTTCGGGCGAGCCTGCTGTTAGCACCAGCGCTAAAACGGATGATGCAGCAGCCGGCGCCACTGCGGTAGCGTTTGCCTGCCTGGGTGCAGCGGCAGTTGTTGCGGCTATTGCGCGCCGCCGCAGCGAGCAGCTACGTTAGCGTAGGCGAATTCGCAACTGGCGAACTAATTCGCTCGTAGGGCGGGGGAAATGCTCTAGTGCATGGCAAAAAGCTATTTGCAAGTTTGCAGCGCGAAGGAAAAGCAATGGCTACGATGAAAGAATTTCAAGTACAGGGGCAAATAATTACGGTTCGCCAGTGCTTCGGCGCGGTGCCAGGCATAGTGGTGCCTGCATACAAAGTGGTGTACCTGCATTCGGCGCAGGATAACGGCCAGGCAGCCTGGCAGCAATGCTTGAATTTGGGTTGCAACGATTTTGCCCTGGTGAGCATTTCTGGCTTGGAGTGGAACACGGCGCTTACCCCTTGGGAGTGCGAGGGCATTTTTGCCGAAGACAAGCCTTTTGCCGGGCAGGCTGCGAGGCAGTTGGAGCTGCTGACCTCGGAGATAATTCCCGCAGCCGAACAAGCCCTTGGTTTGACGGCCAAACGGGTGAATCGCACCATTGCGGGCTATTCCTTGGCGGGCTTGTTTGCTGTGTGGAGTGCTTTCAACTGCGGCTGCTTCAACCGTGTTGCCAGTGCTTCTGGCTCGCTGTGGTACCCGGGCTTTGCCGAATATGCGGCCACTCACGAATTTGCCCGCAAGCCTGAAGCTGCGTATTTTTCGCTGGGGAACAAGGAGCATAAAACGCCTAGCCGCTTGCTTCGCAACGTAGCCGAAGGCACGCGCCAGGTAGAAGAATTGTTCGCTAGCAGGGGAGTGCGCACCACGTTCGAAAAGAACCCTGGCAACCACTTCAAAGACCCCGACCTAAGAATGGCAAAAGCTATCCAGTGGGTTTTGCAGTGAGCGCATGACCGGTGGGGCAATCCACAGGCCGGCATTAGCCCCGAGCCCAAATTTATTCGATGTTTCTACGACAACGTAATTAATGCTGTAGGGCATGAGCTTAACCGCGAACAGCTTCTGTGCCCACAGCTGTTCGACAATCCTAATCTACTAAAGAACATCCCCACCGAGGAGGCTCTGAACAAGTAATTTGGTTACCTCGTTGGTTGGATGCAGGCCAAGGAGGATCTTGCAATGGGCAAGAAAGTACG
>CAZQWR010000059.1:0-5562 GCA_964597085.1 uncultured Cryptobacterium sp. | reverse complement strand
ACCTCGTTGGTTGGATGCAGGCCAAGGAGGATCTTGCAATGGGCAAGAAAGTACGCACATTAAGCGAAGAACAAAGAGAAAAGCTTAGGGCTTTCATTAAGAAAACTTAGACGGGAAGCTTCATTCGGCTAACTTCGGTAATTTTGTTGCAATAAAAAGCGCTGGCAGCTCTCGCCACCAGCGCTTGCGCTTTGCCTATTTGTTCGTTGCTGTTCTTGGATTTCGACCTGAATCGTTTGTCTGGATTGGCGTTGGGCTCAAGCGTGTGCAGCTTTACAGGGCATGCAGCCAATCGCGAACGGTCTGTTCGGACTGGGCGGCTTTGGAGCCAAGCACGCCCAAGCCTTTTTGTACGTTGGCACCGGGGCAAGCTGCGGCAATTTCGCTTTCGGTGACAGAAAGGCCGCTGCCTTCGTGCGTGCACAGCGGGTAGATACTTTTGCCCGCAAAGCTATGGCCTTCCAGCCACGTGTACACTGCCATGGGCATGGTGCCGCACCAGTTGGGGTAGATGAGCACCACGTTTTCGTATTCCGCAACGTCTTTGTCGGCAACAAGCGCAGGGCGCGCGTTCGCTGCTTTTTCCTCACGGGCAACCGCCACGGTGTCGTTGTAGCCAGCGGGGTAGGCTTCAGCGCGCTGAATGCGGAAGGAATCGGCACCCGTGGCAGCTACAGCGAAATCAGCAAGCACTTCGGCATTGCCGCGAGGAAGGTTCACGATATCGCCGCTAACGTAGTTTTCGCCAGCGTGGGAAAAATAAGCAACCAGAGTGTTGGACATTTTTGCTCTCCTAACCTTGCAGGCTGGGCTGCAACGGGCCGTAATAGTAGCTTGCCGTTGCGCCGCCGTCGCACATGAAGTCGGAACCGGTAATGAAGCCGGCGCGCGGGCTCATAAGAAGCTCGGCAACATCGGCAACCTCATCGGCCGTGCCAGGGCGTCCGGCGGGGCACTTGGCAAACATGTTCTTGTAAAAATCGCCGCGGGGGCCATTGAACTCGTCGATGGCAAGCGGCGTAACAATAATACCTGGACTGATGGAATTGATGCGAGCGCCGCGTTGCCCCCACTTTACTGCTTCGGCCATAACGCGCTTTTCATTGCAGCGCTTGGCCATCTGGTAAGCGTGTAGTGTGTCGGTGATGTTTTCGGGCCGAAGCAGCGGTAAATCCAGCAGCTCTTCTGCGGGGGTAACCGCCAGCATGCGGTCTTCTTCGGCGGTGAGCTGTGGCATGCGCTTTCCCGACTGGCTGGAAATGGTAACGCCCACACCTCCACGTTCAATTACGGCGCCTACTTCTTCAAGAAGGGCGGCAGTGCCGTACAGGTCCACCTTCAGAATTGCTTCAATAGGAGCCTGACTAGGCGAAACGCCTGCGCCGTTAACCAACATGACAACCGGGCCAAGCTCGCTAGCGCGGGCAACCAGCGCTTTGATGCTGGAGCGATTGGACATGTCCATTTCGAAGGACTCGGCATCGAAACCGGCATTGTTCAGCGTTTCGCAGAAGGCTTGGGCATGCTGTGCAACCTTATCGCCTACAACAATCTTCTTGCCTGCGCCCATACGGCGGGTAATGGCAAGGCTGATTTGCCCAGCGCCCGTAACTATCATTACGTCTTTCATGCGTTCTCCTTTAAGCAACGTTGTGTCACCTAAAGGATGATAACACAATAAGAAACGCTGCGTTGCTTAACTGGAGGTAAAACGCCGAGTTTGAAACGTGCAACTTGCCGTGCTCGGTTTGCTTTGAGCGTGGCTTTGCTGGGTGCCTGCAGCCCATGGGGAATCGCCACGGCCAAGGAGAGCCTTACGTTTTTGGGTGTAACCGCTGCGTGTTGTGGGCTTCGGGCATGGGCCCGGCTCCTGTAAGCCAGCCAAGCGTTATATGGCGGCTACAGCCTAATCAAGTGCGCGATTTTGCTTTGTAGGCAGCATTCAGCACCCCTTAATCGTTGCCGATTCGCCGCCTGCTTTCTTGCTCTTGCTGGCATAATAGTTATCGTTAATATGCGCAGCCGCGCACGCAACACCGCTTTCGCTCTAGGGGGGGGCGAACAAATGACCAATAGCGAAATCAAAAACGTAAATGTTGATTCCATTATTTCTGGGTTGGTGGCCGAAAACCCTGGCACAGGCCTTATAGGCGGCTACTGCGAAGAGGGCTTCCCTTTCTTCTTCGCCAACCAAGCCATGGCAGAAATGATGGGTTATACCGATGTTGAGGATTTGCAAGCGGGTATAGGCGGTATGGTGGCCAACACCATTCACCCTGAAGACATGCCCCAGGTCAACGCCGACCTTGGCACTAACTGGCATGAAGGCGATACGTACGAAACCACTTATCGCATGCCCCGCAAAGATGGCACTTGGTTTTGGACGGTGGACCGCGGCCAGTTCGTGCGCGCTGAAGATGGACGCCTTGCAATCCTGAGCGTTTGCAGCGATATGACCGAGTTCACCCATCGTCTGCAGGACCTTGAGCATAAGAGCATGGTTTCCGAATCGATGCTTAGCAGCTTACCTGGTGGCTATCATCGCTGCGCAACCGATAGCGACTACACCTTTCTGTACATCAGCGAGCGCTTTTGCGAAATACTGGGTTGGACAAAAGAAGAAATACGCACCAAGTTCAACAACAAGTTCATCAACCTGCTGCACCCTGACGATCGTTCGCTGGCCGATGAGTATGTTGAGCACATTAAGCTAAAGCAGAATAGCAAGTACCAAGAGCAGGTGTACCGCCTGGCTTCCAAAGACGGCTACCGTTGGGTAACCGACACTACCATGGAGCTTTCTGTGGATGGCGAAAACTTCTACCAGGGCTTCATTACCGATATTACTCAGTTCATTCACGAGCGCGAGCAGCGCGAAGAGCAGATGCATCGTGCCATGCTGGAAGCCGAGCGCGCCAACGCTTCCAAAACCACCTTCCTGCGCCACATGAGCCACGACATCCGCACGCCGTTGAACGGCATTGTGGGCATGCTGGACATGATGGAGCGCTACGATTCCGACCCCGAAAAGCGTGCGGAATGCCGCCAGAAAATGGTGGATTCCACGAACTACTTGCTTTCGCTGGTTAATAACATCCTGGATATGAACAAGCTGGAAAGCGGCAGCGTTGAGCTGGAGGAAAAGCCCTTCAATCTTTCTGAGGTGCTGATGGAGGGCCTAACCGTTGCTGGCGAACAGGCTGCCGAAGCGGGTATAAAGCTGCTCGGCGGCGTCGAATCCAGTCATATTGAGCATTGCCATGTAATTGGCAGCCCCGTTCATCTGAACCGCATTCTGGTTAATCTGGTCAGCAACGCCGTAAAGTACAACAAGCCCAATGGCAGCGTTACGCTTTCGGCCGTTGAGCTTTCTTGTGCCAACGATGTTGCGGTGTACCAGTTCACCTGTGTAGACACTGGCATTGGTATGGGCAAGGAATTCCAAGAGCACGCTTTCGATGCGTTTTCGCAGGAAGAGCGCGCCCTTAACGCCACGCGTGCAGGCTCGGGTTTGGGCTTGGCCATTGTTAAGGAGTTCGCTGAGCTTATGGGCGGCTCCATCAAGCTGGAAAGCGAGGAGGGCGTAGGCTCAACGTTTATTGTGACCCTGCCCTTCAAGCTCGACACCGCCCATGAAGAAGCACGGGCAGAAGAGCTCCCCAAGGTAAACCTTTCCGGCAAGCATGCCCTTTTGGCGGAAGACAACGCCCTGAATGCCGAAATTGCCCAGATGTTGCTGGAAGATTTGGGCGTTACCAGCGATTTGGCAATTAATGGCCAAGAAGCGGTGGGCAAATTCAATGCTGCACCGGAAGGAACCTACGATGTGGTGCTGATGGACATCATGATGCCCATTATGAATGGCTTGGATGCAGCTCGAGCCATTCGTGCGCTTAACCGCGCAGATGCCAAAGAGGTTGCCATTGTTGCCATGACGGCCAATGCTTTCCAGGACGATATCCGTGCGAGTATGGAAGCGGGCATGAACGGGCATATAACCAAGCCCCTTTATCGCGACCGCGTAGAGGAAGCGCTGGCTTCCGCGCTAGCCAAATAGGGCAGAGGAGCATAAGGCGGAACCATAGGAGCGCTGGTGGTAAGAGCCGCCAGCGCTTTTTGGTTGTTGGATTTGAAACTTGGTCAGTGGATTGATGCCGTTGGGACGTTTCGAAAACACGATGCTTTTGGCGCTTAACGAACTTCTGCTTTCGCTCGAGCTGGGGTTAGACGCAGGGAAAGCGCGTGCGATATTAATCGCAGGATAGGGGAGCTCGCTTGGCTTCCAGTGCGGGATATAATTTCTGCTATGAAACCTATCGCGCACATGTATACCGATATGCCGCAGAAGTTCGGCATTCCCCGCAACAGCTTTTTGGCGCCGCACTTGCAAGGTTGCATTGTGTTCGAGCCCGAGTTCGCGCTCAATTCCGCTGTTGCCGGGTTGGAAGAGTTTTCGCACTTGTGGGTTATTTGGCAGTTTGAAAACGGCAAGCCTGGTGGCACGGCCGCGGATGTTTCTGTGGACTCGGCGAATATCTCTGCAGGTGGGAGCCGTGCTGTTGTGGCTGAGCAACCCGGCGTCATGCAAGCTGCTGCTGAAGCGGGCGCTTCGGCGGTTCAAAGCATCGTAGCGGACGAAGACGTTGCTGCGGCTGTAGCCACTGCGCCTGAGCAAGCTAGTGGCCATCAAGCTACCAACGCAAACGCTCAGCTGGCCACCGCGCAGCCTGCCAAGTGGACGCCTACGGTGCGGCCGCCGCGTTTGGGCGGCACCGAACGCAAGGGCGTGTTCGCCACGCGCAGCCCGTTTCGCCCCAACCCCATTGGGCTTACCTGCGTGAAGCTGGACCGTATTCAACTTACCGAAGAAGGCCCCATCATCCACGTGCTTGGCGCCGACTTGCGCGATGGCACTCCCATTTTGGACATAAAGCCCTACATTCCCTTTGCCGATTGCCATGCTGATGCCACGGGTGGGTGGATTGAAAATGCACCTTGGAACGAGCTTGATGTCGAGTTCTCCGAACAGCTGCAACAGCTTATCGAGCCAGAAAAGCTGCCTGGCCTTGTAGAAGTGCTGCGCCAAGATCCGCGCCGAGCCGGCAGCAAGCACGAGCCCACGCGTGTATACCACCTGGCCTATGCCGGCCACGACGTATCGTTCACGGTAGACGGCCAGCTGCTCACGGTAACGGCAGTAAGCTAGCGTTTTCGCCTTGGCCTGCAAAAGCCCAGCATGAAGCCTTGCTGGGCTTTTGCTTTTGCAGGGTATCGCCTTCCATATAGCTGCTTTCCTCTGTGGTGCTGCCTGCGTTATACTATGTACAACGTACAACAAACTATTTGGAGCTGGTGGAAATGGCCGACGCAATGGTTACTGCGCGCATGTCCGCGCAAAAGAAGGAAGCTGGCAACAAGGTTTTCGATGCGCTGGGCACCAACGCATCGAAGGCAATCAACGGCTTTTATGACTATGTAATTCAAAACAAGAAACTCCCCTTTAATGAAAAGAGGGAATTGGGGCTGCATAAGTACAGCAAAGAGCAGATTGCCGAAGCAAAG
>CAZQWR010000058.1:0-10280 GCA_964597085.1 uncultured Cryptobacterium sp. | reverse complement strand
CGAAGCCATCGTGGATGCCGTGGTAAAAGGCGTTGAGGTGCTCGAAGAAAAGTCGAAGAAGCTCAAAGAGCAGGAAAGGGGTGCTTAGGCTATGACCATTAAGCAAGACTTTCGCCCACTTGAGCTTAATAAGCTCGTAGAAACCAGCAAACAGTTCAAGGAAGATGGCTTCCGCCTGGCCCAGCTACACCCTATCCTTGAGCGCGACGATTCCATTACTTTGGTTTACACCTTCATCAAAGATGCTCAGGTTGTTAATTTCAAAATCACCGGGATTCAAAAGGACGTTACCGAGGTCCCTTCGGTAACTGAGCTGTTTCTTGCCGCCTTCGTATTTGAAAATGAAGCGCATGACTTGTTCGGCGTAAAAGTTGTTGGCAATTTATTGGATTTCAAGGGCAAGTTCTATGCTTTTGGCGAAGGCGTAGAAGCCCCTATGACTATCATCAGCCCCGAACAGCTTGCAGCTCGTGAGAAAGCAGCTAAGGTTGCAGCTGCAAAAGCAGCACGAGCAGCCAAAGCGGCAAAGGCTTCCGAAGGTACAACTTCAAGCCCCTCGAATGCCGATGAAGAGCTTGAGGAAAAGCTGGCGGGCATGGATCCCGAAAAAGCCGCAAAGGTCCGCGCCGCAATGAAGGCTAAGGCCGAAAAGGCAGCAAAGAAGGCTGAATCGGAAAAGGCCGCTCAACAAGCCGCCGCATTAGAGGAAAAGCTTGCGGGCATGGACCCGGAAAAGGCAGCCAAGGTTCGAGCGGCAATGGAGGCCAAAGCTAAGAAGGCGGCCGCCAAGGCCACTGAACAAAAGGAAGGGGAGTAGCAACATGGGTAAAGCTCAAGTAATTCCTTTTGGTCCGCAGCATCCCGTTCTGCCAGAACCTCTTCATCTTGACTTGGTAGTGCAAGATGAAACCGTTATCGACGTGCTCCCGCAAATTGGGTTTGTTCATCGCGGCTTGGAAAAGCTCGTCGAAACGCGCGATATTCATCAATATATCTACGTTGCCGAGCGTATTTGCGGTATTTGCGCATTTGGCCACAGCTATGGCTATGCGCAAACCGTCGAGCAGCTCATTAACGTTGAGGTGCCCGAACGCGCTGAATTTCTTCGCACTATCATGCATGAGCTTTCGCGCATCCATTCGCATTTGCTTTGGATGGGTCTTGCTGCCGATGCGTTTGGCTACGAGGCTTTGTTCATGCATTGCTGGCGTTTGCGCGAGCGCATCTTGGACATCTTTGAAGCCGTCGCGGGCGGTCGAGTTATTCTTTCCTATACGCTGCTTGGCGGTGTAACGAAAGATATCGATGCGCCAATGCTTGCTTCCATCAAAGACACCCTTAACTCTCTGAAGAAGGAATACAACGAGATCTGCGGAGCCTTCCTGAAAGATTCCTCCGTAAAGAATCGTACGGTTGGCGTTGGTTTTATCGACGAGGAACATGCACGTGAATATGGCATGGTTGGCCCATTCGCTCGTGCCAGCAACGTAAACAACGACGTTCGTTGCTTGGGCATTGGCGGCTATGGGAAGCTTGCCTCTTTCGAGCCCATTTTGGACACACAGGGCGATTGCTATGCACGCATTAAGGTACGCGCGCTTGAAGTGCTTCAGGCTATCGATATATGTTGCGAGCTTATCGATAAGATCCCAGAAGGCCCCATTCTGAACCCTGTGAAGGGCTCCCCAGCGGAAGGTTCGGAAGCATGCAATATTCTTGAGCAGCCACGCGGCGAGGTTTACTACTATGCTTCCGGCAATGGAACGAAGTTCCTGGAGCGAATGCGCATTCGCACACCAACCTCCACTAATATCGCTGGCATGACTATGGCTTTGAAGGGGTGCGACATTTCGGACGTCAACATGATCGTGCTATCCATCGACCCTTGCATCAGTTGTACGGAAAGGTAGACCAATGGGCGGTTTCAAACTTGGAAAAATGACCCTCAGGTCTCTGTTCGGCAAGCCTGAGACAACGAAGTATCCTTTCGAAGAGCCCGAGCTCCCCGAAGCTCTGCGCGGATGCGTGCGATTCGATGATAAGAATTGCATATATTGCGGTATCTGCCAAAAACGCTGTCCTACCAGCTCCATTACGGTAAGCAAAGCCGAAAGCACCTGGTCCATCGACCATTTCGATTGCATTCAGTGCGCATCGTGCGTTCGCGAATGCCCCAAGGGGTGTTTAAGCATGGACAATGTGCTGGTTCACCCCAGTGTTGAAAAGTCGGTTGAGACGTTCGTTAAACCTGAGCCAACAGAAGAGGAAAAGGCTGCTCTTGCGGCAAAGGAAGCAGAGAAAGCTGCTAAAATCAAAGCAGCAAAAGAAGCGAAAGCGGCTAGAGAAAAAGAAGCTTCCACAAATTAGCTCGCTTCGCTTAATTGCAATAGAAACGGTATTGGAACCGGGTCATTTGGCCCGGTTCTTATTTGGAGGGCATTAATGGCGCAAGGTGCTGCAGAACAATACGAGGTCAGCAACAAGATTTGCACAATACCGAACCTGCTTTCCCTTATTCGCTTCTGCATGATCCCGGTGTTTTTGTATCTTCTGCTCAATGATTTCAATTTGGCGGCAACCGTTGTGTTTGCCGTTGCTGCAAGCACCGACTGGGTTGATGGCCAAGTGGCAAGGCGCACCAACTCGGTATCGAAGCTTGGCCAACTGCTTGATCCTTTCGTAGATCGCTTGCTTATGATCTCGGGTGTAATAGGCTTGCTTTTGGTGGGTCGATTGCCTATCTGGATCGTTTTGTTCGTGGTTCTGCGCGACTTGCTTATGTTGGCCGGCGGCAGCTACCTCATTTCCCGCTGGAAGGTTCGCGTACCCGTTATCTACCTTGGCAAGGTTGCCACTACATTCTTGTACATTGGCTTTGCTGGCATTTTGCTTAATATGCCTTTGCTTATGGGCCTGGGCCTTTGCGATTTCGATTGGCTTCCGGGATTTAACGGCGCCATGTATTCCTGGGGCTTCTGGTTTGCCTATATCGGGCTTCTTCTTTGCATTATCACCACTACCTACTACATTGTTAAAGGCGTTCACGGCATGAATGCCGCAAAGCGCGCAGAAACATCTGCGTCCGTAAAGGATGCTCAATAGATATGCCCAATCAGCGCAACAAAAATTACCCTCCGCGCAGGTCAAGCTCCGCTTCTTTTCCAAGGGTCAACCAGAGGTCAGCCTCAATTGCAAATGAGCCCGCCCCTCGCAATTCGGCGGAATTTGATATGAACAGGGCTAAACCTGGATCAGCTCGTGTTGGCTACTCGGGGAGACAACCTCAAGGCAGTCTGAACGTTTCATCTGCCCAAAATGCCATGCCCAACGAAACCCCGCTAAAGTCTTCTGCTCGTATAAACGAGATTCGGCAGAGGCGTGTACAAGCTCAGCTATCTCAGGTAGGGGAGGCTGCTGCTTCGCAGCCGCAACGCCCCCGAACCGTTGCTCCTCAACATGGCGATAGGCCTTACATGAGCAATTCGCCTGTACGCTCTAGCCGTAATCACGCTAACTCTGGCTCTGCTCCTGCCCGTAGAAATGCGCACGGTCGAACTACCTCAAGCTCAAACTTTGGTAACCAGTCTTTACGCGGAAGCCATGCCCAAAACCGTCCCCAGCAACCTCGTAGTAAATCGGTTCGCCAAGGCGGTTCAAGCAGTGTTGCGCAGGCGAACATTGCTGGCGGAATGTGGTCTAGCCGCAACCAACAGGGTTCAATCAAACAATCTGGATCCAGCAACGGAGGCCGTGGCATTTCTGGCGGCTCTTCATCTGCGTCCCGTTCGCCAAAACGCGGAGGGTTTTTCACCGCTGGCAAACTCAAGGCCTTTGTGGCTGTTTTGGTTGCTTTGCTTATCGTGTCCGGAGTAGATGGTTTGATAAATGGCGGCAAAATCTATGCCGGGGTAACCATTGGCGATGTTGCCGTTGGCGGCATGACCAAGGAAGAAGCAAGCTCGGCTGTTTCTGCCCAATACAGCGAAAGGGTATCTACCAATTCCCAAACGTTTTATGCTTCGGATAGCAACATGCAAAACCCCTCCACTAAAAACGGAGCTAGCACTGACGAGCAAATAGCTTACGAGCAATCTATGTCCGAAAGGACCCAATGGACGGTAAACGCCTCCTATGCTGATGCAGTATTGGATGTTGATTCGCTCGTCGAAAAGGCATTCCAAGCAGGTCGTGAAGATGGCGGTTTTTTCGGACGCCTTTCGGCCCAACTAACCGGCTGGAATGTTCCGATTAGTCTAAGTTTCAACGAGCAAACAATCAGCCAACTGTCGAAGCAGATGACGGATGCCGTTGGCACGGAGCGCGTTAACTACGACATTAAGGTAGAAGATGGCAACGCCACAGTAACCGATGGCCACGATGGCAACGAGGTTACTGTTGACTGGCTTGTTAACCAGCTTGACTCTACGCTTTTGGGGTCGGATCAAAACGTAGGCACGGTTCTTGAACCTGAATATCAGCCGTTGCAGGTTTCTCAAAAGGATGCCCAAAAGGTTGCTGATACGGTTAATAAGTCAATCTCGCAAGGAGCCACCTTCACCTACGGCGATCAGTCATGGACCGCGACCGCTTCTGAGCTGGGTGGATGGATTTCTACTGAGGTTGTATCAAATGGTGCATCCTGGCAGCTCAAACCCAGGTTCGAAATTTCCAAGGCAAAATCTGCGCTGTTGTCTTCCCTGCATTCCAACCTGCAAGAGGGCGACTACACGGTTTCATTCGATAAGGATTCGGATGGCGGGATTCTTGTGTCCACAACAGCAAAGGGCTCGGCGCCCGTTGCCTCTGAAGCAATCGAGAAAATGAACAGCACGTTCTTTGTTAACGACGAACGCAAAGAAACTCCTTCCGTAGAAGTTTCCTCTGCTGAAATCCCATCGAGCCTTTCCTTGGACGACGCGCGAGCTTTTGGCCTTGTGGAGGACATCTATTCGTTCAGCACCCAGTATTCTTCGGGTAATGAAGCCCGCGTGACGAACATTCATACCGCAGCAAATCTGCTGAACAATTCAATTTGCAAAGCCGGCGGAACTTGGTCATTCAACGACATTGCGGGTGAAGCAACGGAGGACAAGGGTTATCAGGCAGCGCATGCCATCGTTAGCGGTGACTATTCCGACGCTATCGGCGGCGGTATATGTCAGGTTGCCACAACAGTATTCAATTCCGTCTACATGGCAGGTTATCCAATTCCAAAGCGCTACAACCACACGCTCTATATTTCTACTTACCCAACTGGCAGGGATGCAGCTATTGCTTACCCCGACATGGACTTGGTTTGGAAAAACGACAGCTCTTCAGACGTGCTGCTGGTAATGAGCTACACCAATTCTTCCGTAACGGCTACGTTGGTAGGCATCAACCCTGAGTATCAGGTTTCCACCGAAACGGGCGAGTGGAAGAAGGGCGCTACTTATTCCACAACCTACAAATCTGACGATACCGTGTCTTCAGGCGTTGAATATGTAGAGTCCGAGGGAACCGACGGCTCTAGCATTACCATTGTTCGTACGGTAAAGAGCAAAGACGGCAACGTCTTGCACACCGACACCTTTGAGTCGAATTATTCAGCCAAGAACAAAGTCATAGTTCGAGGCACCAAGTAAATTTCGAAAGGAACGCATTGCTTTCCACTTGCAATAAAGTTATGGCAAGTTCGTCTTCTGTCGCCATTAACCCAGCACATTCAGCAATCAAGCGCTTCGCAATGGGGCTTGCTTCTTTGGTTCTTGCAATTTCGCTTGTGCCAGGGAATGCTTATGCCGATGTTAGGAATTCCGATATTGCAAATGGAATCAGCATCGAAAACAGGGGGCTTTCCGCATCTCAATTTCCCAACATCGCTGCCAACTATGCCATCTTGATAGACGAAGATGGCAAGGTGTATTACGAGCGCGATGCCGATACTCAGGTTCAAATCGCTTCAGTTACCAAAACAATGAGCGCTTTAGTGGCTCTAGAATATGGCGATTTGGAAAACACTCAAATTACCGTAAGCCAGAATGCTGCATCCATCGGCGAATCTACTGCAGGACTTCAGGCAGGGGATACCATGCCCCTTAAAACCGCGCTCAAATGCATGATGATCAACTCAGGCAACGATGCCGCCACGGCTATTGCAGAATCGATGGGATCGCAAGTAAAGGAAGCGCTTAACGAAAAGGGCGATCCAAATGTGCCCGATAACGCATCGGAAGCTTTCGTGTACGCAATGAACAAGATGGCTAAGAACCTGGGCATGAGCGATTCGCTTTTCGCAAATCCGCATGGGCTCGACTTCGATCAATACAGCGCTGATATGCATTGTTCTGCGCGTGATGTATCCATTATGGCTTCTGAAGCTATGAAGAACGAAACTTTCCGTTCCATTGTTTCCACCGCCTCAGAAACCGTACAGGTTCAGCGCAATGGGTCTTCTGCCGATGTAAAGCTTGAATCCACTGATGTTTTGCTGGGCAACTACGATGGTGCTTGCGGCATTAAAACCGGCTACACGGAAAAAGCTGGAGAATGCTTTGCGGGCGCAACAACGCGCAATGGGAAAACCCTGTATGCCATCGTACTCGATTCCACTTCTGAAGCGTCGCGCTTCACTGACGCTAAAACTCTAGACGAATGGGTATTCGGCAATACCATCGATTATCCATTGGCACACAGCAACGAAACCACTACCTATACGAGCAAAGGCGAACAGGTTACCGTTCCTGTGGTGGCCAACGTAAGCCATGCTGGGTGGATGAACAAAACTTTCAAGGCCACTTTGGCCGACCCAGATGCAACCGTTTCTGTTTTTACTTTTGATGGCAACATTAGCCAAGAAGTGGAATACGATACGGTTACTGGCGATGTTCAGCCAGGACAGAAGGTTGGTACTATCAAGTTCTACCAACATAATGAGCTTATCGCCGAACAGCAGCTCGTTGCAGCTGAAAGCTGCGCTGCACCTAACCTGATCGAGGGAATAGGCATCTGGTGGGAGCGCTTATGGAAGGGCTTCTCTGGCGAGCAAACGCAAGCTGAAAGCACTCTTGTTAATGAAACGCCTCTAATTTATGGCAGCTCTTCTGTTATTTCGAGCAACTAGGAGGAACAATGGCCAACTGCCCTGTATGCAATACACCCATGGAAGCTAATTCCGACACCTGCAAAGCCTGTGGCTACCACTTGCAAGGCTCTACGGAAGAGTTCAAAGCCGTATCTCTCGATTCAGCAACCGGTGATGTGGCGGAGGCCAAATCAACCGTTCCTACGCTAACCGTGCTCTCTGGTAAACAAAAAGGAATTGTGTATCGCCTGGAAGGGGAGAGCGCTGTTGTTGGACGCTCTCCAAAGTGCGAGGTGTTCTTGAACGATATGACGGTATCTCGTTCTCATGCCGTTCTTGAACGCGTTGCCGAAGGGTGGTCTATCCGCGATACCGGCTCATTCAATGGCGTTTGGGTGAACAACATCAACATCGATCACGTTATGCTCAACGATCATGACGTGATTCAGATCGGCAGCTTTCTGCTTCGTTATGCCGAGTAGAATCACAACAGGCCGATTCGCCCCGACGCCGTCGGGGCGTTTACATTTGGGCAACCTATTTTCTTTTATGGTTGCCTATATACTTGCACGCAAAGAAGGCGGCAGGGTTCTTATGCGCATCGAAGATCTTGATACGCAGCGAACTAAGCAAGAATACGCCGATGCCATTTTTCGAGATCTTGAAACTTTGGGCTTTGAATGGGAAAACGAACCCGTATTCCAGAGCAAACGCACCGAAGCCTATATCGCAGCTTTAGAAAACCTTGAGCAGCAAAAGCTAATTTATCCATGCTTTTGCAGTCGTGCGGATTTGCATTCCGTCAATGCGCCTCATTTTGGTGAAGATTATGTTTATGCAGGAACCTGCAGCAATTTAAGCCCCTCGGAGCAAGCCAAAAAAGCAATGGAGCGAAACCCGTCAACGCGAATACGTGTGAACTCCAATGCAATTGAATTCACCGATTGCTTCCAAGGGGCACATTGCTACAACCTAGAAAAATGTTCCGGCGATTTTATCATTCGCCGTAGCGACAAGGTTTTTGCTTATCAACTCGCTGTAGTTGTAGATGACGCAGCGATGGGTGTGAACTCAGTGGTTAGGGGCGTTGATTTGATTACCTCAACCCCAAGGCAGATCTATCTCCAGGAAAAACTAGGCTTTGAGCATCCAAGCTATGGACATGTTCCTTTGATAGTAGATGATTCGGGAAAGCGCCTAGCAAAGCGTGACAACGCTTGCGATGTGAGCAGCCTAATGCGTGATAGGGGAATAACGCCTCAGCGCCTTCTTGGTCATTTAGCTTTCTGTGCCGGAATAATCGAAGAAGACCTAAGCGCTTCTCTGGATGAGCTTATTAAATACTCAAATTTGGATGCTCTATGCAAAAAGCAATCGTTAAAGGTTTCGGCTTTTTAAATCCAGGATATGAAACTGCATGAGCTTATCGCCAGGCAATAGAAGGCACCCATAATCACGTTGAGCATTACGATTTGGGACATAGCTGCCGTTCGCGATTTTTGATTTAGGGGATTGTTCATAATTGCACGAAGAACGGGGAATTCTGCCAAAACCATAAGCATCAGAATAGGCATTCCTGAAGAGTAGAACGTTCCCACAAGTGCAACGATAATTACAATCCAAAACAGAATTGCAGCTTTGTATACCTGGGGAGCTTTACTTCGTCCAAGAACGACAGAAATAGTGGTCCTTTTAGCTGGGATATCCTTCTCAATATCACAGGTGTTGTTAGTAAACAGAATCATACCGATGCCGAACATTATCGGAATAGAAGCAAGCAGCACCCAGGGGTCAAGAATCCCTGAAAGGGTATAACAGCAAGCTAGAGGAATAAGGCCGCCCATCACAAAGCCGCTTACAAATTCGCCAATCGGCAAATAAGAAATTGGCGTTTTGCCACCCGAATAAAGAACAACGATTATGGCGCCTACAACTCCAATGAACAAAAGCATCCAGCCTGTAACGAAGGTTAGATACAAGCCAAGTGCTCCTGCGGCAATCAATAGAACCACTCCAAAAGCGCAAGCGCTTCGAGGGTTAACGTTGTTGTATACAAGAACGGCATCAAAGGCGTCTTCGGAAGAATTCTCTGCTGTATCGGTTCCTTTCTTGAAATCGAAATAATCGTTGAACACATTTACAGCTGATTGCATAAATATGCAGATCAAAAGCAAAATTATGGTAAATAAGATGCTGATTTTCCCCGAATATGCCACTGCGCAATACACGCATGAGAATAAAACGGGCATAATTGCCGCAGCCCAAGTATGCGGTGCAGCAAGCTGGAAGCAAAGCGAGAGGGAAAGAGGGGAGTAGCTTTTATGGTTTTGCTCTCTAGCGCTTTGGCTGGATTTGCTCTTTTGCATATAGATAGTCTTTCTTTAAGTGGTGTAATCAATATATAAACCAGTAGATTTTGTTTACTGGCCGCTACGTATTAAAGCAATCATCGCTATGACAATTGAGGTACAGCACATAATTATAATGATCTCAATGGATCAAAGTTGAGTTTGGGCCCGAGGGAAGGAATTCAATGGAATCTACCACAGAAATCTTGGTTCGCTACGCCGAAACAGATTGCATGGGTGTTGTTTATCATGCTAATTACCTTATTTATCTAGAGGTTGCTCGTACCGAATTTCTAGAACAGCTCGGCTTCCCTTACAAACGAATCGAAGACGCTGGTTATATGTCTCCGGTTACTCATGTTGATCTTAGCTATGGAGCGCCTTTTCATTACGGTGACACCATTGTTGTAAAAACCCATGTTTCGAAAGTTGGATCCGTAAAAACTGAATACACTTGTGAAATGTATTTAAAAGGGGAAGATCCTAATATCACAAAACCCCATTTCAAAGCGGTAACAGAGCATTGCGTAGTTGAAAGAGACAGCTTTAAAGTAGTAAGCCAGAAAAAAGTTTTCCCTGAGCTTTACGAGGCATATAAGAGTGTTGTCTATAGCGAATAAGCAATCAAAAACTCTCGTCGGCCAAACCGCACCCCCAAAACAGGAACGGACAAAAGACGCGAAAACCTATTTCATCGAACTAGACGCTACGATTCGCTCTTGATTGGCAATATAGAAAACCTCCCATTTCTCTAATTTGGCAAATGGGAGGTTTTTTAAGTTAAGACGATTGAAAAACCATCTCGCAAAATAGCTTGGCTACTTGCGCTTCGACTTGCGGTAACCCGTAACGTGCATAAGAGCCAGAAG
>CAZQWR010000057.1:3363-10379 GCA_964597085.1 uncultured Cryptobacterium sp. | reverse complement strand
GACACGAGAAATGGGAGGCTTTCTTTATGCGCACTGACCTGAGGGTGAAACACGGCGTCGAGGCTAGGAAGGCGGCCATCGAGCTCTTCGAGCGGGGCCATGGGTTCGGATCGGCTGAAGAAACGCCTTAGCGGTTGCGGCGAAGTTTCAGCGCTGCGAGGGCGAAGGCCGCGCAAGCGAAAAGCGAGGCGAAGGCAACCAGAACGATGGGTGTAGCATCGCCCGTGGCGGCAATAGAGGCAGCGCCCGATACGCCTGCGTTCGCGGTGCCGTTCGAGCCGCTATTGGAGCCAGAACCATCGGGCGTGGTGTCCCCATCGGTCGAACCACCGTCACCGTCGCCGCTTGGGTCGGGCGTCGGGGTCGGGTCGGGTTGCGGCTGCGGATCAGGGTCAGGACCAGGCATGGGAATCTCGGTCCACTTGGCAATCAGGGTCACGTTTTCGGTAATAGGCGTGCCGAAATCGAACTCTTCACCATCTTCCGTGAACCAGCCTTCGAAGTAATAGCCGTTACGCACGGGGTCGGAAACCCTGTTTACGCAATCGCCTTCCTTAACCTCGACGCTGCTAGGCGTAATCGTCGAACCACCGTTGGAATCGAAGGTCACCGTAAAAAAGACAATGGGGCTATATTTGTACGTGAACGTAGCCACGTCGCTGGGCAGCATCTCGGAAGCCGCTTCGGCGCTGTACGCGCGCGCCTTCACCACCAGGTTAGACCCAATTTCAATGGGGTTAGTATCGCTATAGACGGGGCTTTGCTCGTTCGGTTCGCTGCCGTCGATGGTGTAGTGAATAACGGCACCCTCGGTAGCGCAGCTTAGCTTCATGGTTTGGGGTGTGGAGTACGTGCCAGGCTCAAGCGACGCCTGCGGCTTGGCCGCCTGCTCGCGCTGAATAACGTAGGTGAAGCTCGTGGTAGCGCTGTCGGTCATGCCGTCCTTACCCGCGAAAGCTTTGATGGTCGTGGTATCGCTTACCGTGATGGGCGTGCCATCGTATTTGGCGCTGTCCTCGTCGGGCTGCGTGCCGTCGGTGGTGTAGTAGATGATGGCACCCTCGGTAGCGCAGCTCAGCGCAATCGTTTGGGTTGCAGAGTAAACGCTCGAAGCAACGGAAGCGGCAGGCGCCGCCACTGCGGGCATCTTGATTGTGTACTCGTACGTGGCAACGCCGCTGCTCAGCATTCCATCGCACACGGCGACCGCCTTCAGCGTGGTGTCGTCGCCGATGGCGATCGGGTCGCCGCTATACAGGTACGTCGTGGTTTCCACACCTTCGGCAGGCACCACGGGATCGCTGCCGTCAACGGTGTAGTAAATGGTCGCGTCGTCGGTCTCGCAGCCCAGATACACCGTTATCGGGCCGTCGTAGGCGCCCGACTCGGCAGGGGCCGGCTCGTCGGCGCCCAACTCGGCAGGGGCCGGCTCGTCGGCGCCCGACTCCATGCAGGTCTTGGGCGTTGCCACCTTTTCGGGCGCGGCAACCTTAATCTTCACGGACACCGTCGGCGACGCACCTTCGTTATCGATATCCTCGGAATACTTCACCGTACCCGTTGCCGTAAGCTCCTGAGCCTGGGTGGCATCGGTTTTGAAGCCCGTCACTTCATCCCAGTCGATGTCGAGCAACGCAGCATCGTCGTCGCACTTGAAGTTGCACAGCACCGCCTTGGGTAAGCCCCAATCGACGTCGCTGCCTGCACTTTGAGCAGCCCAAATAGCACTTGCCTCGCTAAAGCTCAGCTCAACGTCTTCAAGGTCGCTCAGCGACTCGTATTCGTAAGCGCCCGTGTTGGGGAACTGAACGCTCAGCGTCATGCAGCCCTTGTCATCGGCGCCCATGTAGGCCGCGCTGGTAATATCCTTGCCGTTCAAGTAGATCGTAACCGAATCGGCCAACGCATAGGCGCAATCGTCGAAGCGTTCGTCGTCGTTAATCGTCAGGGTGGCAACATAGTTGGAAAGATGCGCCGCGGTGCCGTCGGCCTGAGCCACGGGCGACCAGCTAATTGCTGCCGTGCCATCGGTCTTGAACAACTCGGTGGCATCGTAGGTGGCCTCGCCGCTGCCAAAGCCGAACTTCACATAGCTCGCGGCAGCATCCAGCGTGCTATGTGCCGCAGGCGCTGTAACACCCAAGTCAATCTTGTTGATAACGGGGCTATACACAGCCGTAATCTTGCCCGTGCAATCAAGCGAGTAGTTAGTAATCGTTAGCTCTTTTTCGTTGAGGTTAAGGTCTTCGGGTGCTTCCGCCCACTCCCAATGGTCGAACACGCGGCCATCTTGGTCGGGGGCAACAATATCCACGTCAGTATCCAACGTGCCCGTTACCGTAAACGACGACGTCCAGGGCTCGACACCATTAGCGTAATACGCCGTGTCTGCGCAGTTCACGGTAATCGCTTTGTTCGTGGTGTCATCCAGGGTGTAGGAAACCGTGGTTTCGGACGAATACACGGTGCCGGTAGCGTTTTCGCTTTGTACCCAGAACGTAAGGTTGTAAGAAGCCTTGTCGTTCGCCTTGCCCGTAAGCACCACGCCCGTGCTGGCGTCGTAGGTATATTCCGTAGAATCGCCCTCGATCGTGTACATGATCTTGGCTTTTTCATCTTTGTTCGCGCTGCTGGCCGTCACCTTCAGCTGAAGGTTCTCATCAAGCGTGGGGTTGGTGTCGCAGTTGTTGTACGTGGCCGAAACCGGTTCCACGTTAGGCGCCGCAAGCACACCGCCCTTGGCTATGGTGATGGTGACCTCAACGTAGGACTCCTGAGCATCGACAGCCTGGTCGGTTTCCGCCAGGTGAAGCTTCGCGGTGAAATCGGCCGTATCGGACGTAGGCTCGATGCTCTTGCCGTCCGCATCGAACATGTCCGAATCCCACTTGATGTTGTTCTTGTCGGTAGCCAGAAGCAAGGTACTGCCATCCGAAAGCGTCACGTTCGCGTAATCGGGCAGCATGTCGGCGATGTCGGCCTTGGTGTAACCCGAGGTAATAGCCAAGCTTTCGGACTGCACGGCTTTCACTTCCGCGGCGCCCGTGGTGAAAGCGCAGGTGGTGAAGCTTAGGCTGCCATCAGCCTCGCTAACCGACGCGGAAGTCGCCGTACCCACGGTTACGTTATCCGCGCGCACCGCAACATTAGCGGCGGGAAGATAGTCGGTGCTGTAGAACACGCCTTTCTCGGTGTTCTTGTCCACCGCTACCACGGCTTCGTACTTAGTGTTGTGCTTCGCATAGCCCGTTGCCGGCGTGCGAGTGCCGTCAGCGGCGACTTCGTACCACTCGACCTCCACGCTAGTGGAGCCCAGGATCTCGCTCGAATCGCCGCGCGTGTAGGTGAACAGGCCGCTAACAGGGAGCTGTTGCCCCGCAACGGGTTTGTTCACCGAAAAGCTGGCCTTCGTAATGTAGTCGGTATATTCCGCCTTCAAGTCGGTGTCGTTTTGAGGCATGGAGTAGCTTAGCTGCTCGTTGTACTTCGAGGCCTTCAGGGCAGCGGTATCCACGGACGAAAGGCCCGTCGAGTTGTCGATGTCCCAATACCAGAAATGCTTCGTCTTGTCGCTGCTGGCGCCGTTGGCGGTGATGGTCGATTTCCAGGCATAGCGCGTGCTGCCCTTGCCGTTCACCTTCGCCAAAAAGCCGTCGGTACCCTTGCGCTGCCACAAGTCGCCGTCGCGGTCGCTTCCGTGCGTTACGTAGTAGTCTTCGTTGTCCATGAACACGGTGCCCACGACGTAGTTCGGGGTGTCCTTAGCGATGCGCGCGTTGCCGGTGATGCCCGTGCGCACGCCAACGCTGGAGCCCTCCAGAAGCTGACAAGAAAGCAGGGCCCAGTCGGTGCAGCTAAGGAAGTTGCTCAAGAAGACGTCGTTGACGGTGCCGTCGCCACGCGCGTTGTTCTTAATGGTGCACACGCCGGTGAGGTTGAGCGTGTAGTAGCTTGAAACGAAGACGCCGCCGCCCTCGTAAGAATCGGAGCCGCTATAGTCGTAGCTACAGGTATTTCCCGTTATCTCGCAGTCGGCAATGTAGTTGTTATAGGCGTTGTCATAGACACCACCGCCCCCGCGAGCAGCCTTGTTGTTGATGATTCTGCAGTTATAAATCTTCGTCCATTTCTGATTAAGGAAAACCCCGCCGCCGGCACAGAAGGAATTGTTGCCGATAATCGTAAGGCCTTTAATCACGCCTTCATTAGTGCTCGATTTTTTTTCATCAACGTAGATTCCAGCGCCGCCACAGTACTCGTTCGCGCGATCTTTAGTGGCATTGTAGCCAACCGAGCACGTATCGTCAGATTCTATGTTGAACCAGGATTTACCAAGGTATATACCGCCTCCGCATTTTTTGGCGACGTTGGACGAAATATGCGACTCGTTTTTCATATTAATCCGAAGGGAATTACTTTCCTGCGAAAGACCGCCGCCATTGCTCCCCGAATAGTTGTACATAATGGTGGAATGATCCATATTGATGGTCGTATCGCTGTTCGCCATGATTCCGCCAGCGTTCGTCCCGGTATTGTGCTCGATTTTCGCATTGTTCTGCATATCGATTCGGCAACCCGTGCCCGTGGCGATGCCGCCTGCATCCTCGCCGTTGTTGCCGCCAACCGTGACGTTATTAAGAATCAAATAGCTATGGGAATCCATCCAGATTCCACCGCCTTGCTTGCCGTTATTTACCCACTTATTCCATGTGGTGGACTGATAGCCGCCGGTAACAAGACCGCCCGTTGAAACACGCGACCAAACCTTGTTTCCCTCACTGAATCCGTAGTAACCGAAGTCGTAGGATTTATCGCATTTCAGCTCGAGCGTCGAGTGCTCGCGCAAGCGAATAACACTGCCATTGCCCTGGTTGGAGATCTTATGGCCGTTCATGTCGATGGTAATGGTCTTGCTATCGGCAATATCCATAGTGCCGGTGAAGTTCCAGTCGCAGGCCAGGTAAATCGTCCCGCATGTATAACCTGCGGTTAAGGCAGCGTCGGTGGTGTAATAGTTGGTCCGGTTACCCGAGTTATCCAGCGAATAGGCCATGACTTCGGCGGCCTGCGCCTTTGCGGGAAGCGCGGCGAAGATGGCCAGCGCGAGCGCCGCGATAAGCACGGCGATTGTCGTTTTCAGCTTAGTGATGCTACAAACGTTGCTTTGCATGGAAGTTCCTTCATGTATGGCAATATAACCTTTTAAGCATACCAAACGCTGTGCAAAAACGCCGTTCGAACTGCATATTTACCATTTCGATAAAAGCGTTCAACCCCTGCTTTTCCGCACCGCCGCCGCTCACCGCCGCGGCGCAGTTCATCGTGTGAGTGGGCCTTATTGTGTTTGGGCTATTTCAGGTCCACAAAAGAAGCGAGGCCGGGCCCGGTGCCTCAGGCAGCCTTGAAGCTAAAAGGACACGTGCTTAGGCACGTGCCCTTTTGCTGAATGGCTGAATGAGGTGCCCGGTCCGGCCGCAGCGTCGGTTCGTATGGTGCGGACTATTTCGCCTTGCCCTGATTTGCAACGGCGTTGATCTTGGCGTTGATGGTTGCTTCGTCGCCAACGTACTTCTTTTCGAGCACGTTGAAGTCCTTGTCGAAGGTGTAAACCAGCGGTACGCCCGTGGGGATGTTAACGCCTACGATCTCATCATCGGAAAGCTTGTCGAACTGCTTTACCAGTGCGCGCAGGGAATTGCCGTGCGCAACGATGAGCACGCGCTTGCCAGCGCGCATCTGCGGCTCGATTTCCTCAGTGAAGTAGGGCCATGCGCGGGCAATGGTGTCTTTCAGGCATTCTGCCAGGGGCATTTCATCGGCTGGAGCGTTGCGATAGGGAGCCAGCAGGCGCGGGTTGCGCTCGTCGTCTTCTTCCAGCGCGGGCGGACGCACGTCGAAGCTGCGGCGCCAGATCTTAACCTGCTCTTCGCCGTACTTGGCGGCGGTTTCGGCCTTGTTCAAGCCTTGCAGCGCACCGTAGTGACGCTCGTTCAGGCGCCAGGTTTTGTTTACGGGCAGCCATTCGCGGTCCATTGCGCCCAGGATGTGGTTCAGGGTGTGGATGGCGCGCTTCAGGTACGAGGTGTAGCACACGTCGAAGTCGAAGCCGGCTTCTGCCAGGGCCTTGCCGCCTTCGGTTGCTTCCTTGCGGCCGGTTTCGGACAGATCTACGTCCATCCAACCAGTGAAGAGGTTCAGCTTGTTCCATTCGCTCTCGCCGTGACGAACGAGAACGAGCTGCATGGTGTCGCTCATGGTTTTCGCTTTCTGCTCGCTTGTATTTTTGCAGTGGCGCCCGTTGCGGCGTGCGCGCTGGCACGGTTGGGCGGGCGCCCAACTTCTTAAGTATGACGTTTTGATTGCGCCCGCGGCGCTTCTTCGGGGAGCGAGCCTGTGCTTTCGTTGGACGGTTGTGCTTGTAGGCAAGGGGAGCAGCGGCGGCAAGGCTACTGCGGGAATCGTTGCAAAGGGCCTCTGCCGCGTTTCTACCGAGTGCGATGCCTGTTGTGTGTTCGTGCCCATGCTCGTTGCTCTTCCGCGATTTTCTGCGTGTTTGCTATCTTCGCTTGCTTCGTTCGCGCTTGTAGCTCTTGGCGTGTTTGCCGTTAGATTGCGATAATTTTTCCCGTTCGGTGGACAGCGCGTTGGACACTAAGGGTTTGCCTGCTTGATAGAATGGGTGCAATCAGCGAAAAGGAGTTGCGCATGAATGAAATCAAATGCCCGCATTGCGGCGAGGTTTTCCAGGTGGACGAACGGGGCTTTGCCGATATTCTGCGCCAGGTGCGCACCTCCGAATTCGATAAGGAAATTGCCCAGCGCGAAAAGCTGTTGAAGCAGCAGGGGCAAAGCGCGGTTAGCTTAGCGGTAGAACAGGCCAAGCGCGAAGCACAGGAATCCGCCGCCAAACAGGAAGCGCTCATTGCCGCGCTGAAGCAGCAGCTGGAAGCCCAAGCTGCCGAATTCGACCAAAAGCTGGCGTTGCAGCAGGCCGAAAGCCAGCGCGCAGCGGCTCA
>CAZQWR010000057.1:0-3263 GCA_964597085.1 uncultured Cryptobacterium sp. | reverse complement strand
AGCTGAAGCAAACCATCGCAACCCAAAAACAGCAGCTTGAAAGCCAGGCTAATGAGTATGCCCAAAAGCTTGCAACCCAGCAGGCCGAAAGCGCCAGCGCAGCGGCGCAGCAGCAGGCTCAGCTGAAAGAAACCATCGCCGCTCAGAAGCAGCAGTTGGAAAACCAGCAAACCCAGTTCGCCGCCCAGCAGGAGCTTGCGGTTTCGCAGGCCCGCGCCGAAGCGGAGCGTCAGCGCGATTCCCTTGCGGCGCAAGTAAAGCTGGAGCAGGCTAAGGCTCAGCAGGAACAGAGTGCTCTTCGCCAGGAAATGACTCAGGAGCTTGCTGCAAAAGACCAGCTCATTAAGTACAAAGATGAAGAAATTGCCCGCGTGAAGGAAATGAAGGCGCGCCTTTCCACCAAGATGGTGGGCGAATCGCTGGAGCGTCACTGCGAAACGGAGTTCAACAAAATCCGCGCCACCGCCTTCCCCAATGCCTACTTCGAAAAAGACAACGATGTGGTTGAGGGCACCAAGGGCGATTTCGTATTCCGTGAAACCGACCCGGCAACCGGCGAAGAAATAATCTCCATCATGTTCGAGATGAAGAACGAAAACGACGAAACGCGCACCAAGCACAAGAACGAAGACTTCTTTGCCAAGCTCGATTCCGACCGCAAGAAGAAAGGTTGCGAGTACGCCGTGCTGTGTACCATGCTCGAGCCTGAGAGCGATTTGTACAACGAGGGTATTGTGGACGTGAGCTATCGTTTCCCGAAGATGTACGTTATTCGTCCGCAGTTCTTCATCCCCATCATTTCCATTCTGCGCAACGCTGCCATGGGTGCGCTGCAGTACAAGAACGAGCTTGCCGAAGTGCGCAACCAGAACATCGATATTACGAACTTCGAAAGCTCCATGGAAGATTTCAAAGACAAGTTCGGCCGAAACTATCGCATTGCCAGCGAAAAGTTCCAAACGGCAATCGATGAGATAGACAAAACCATCCTGCACTTGGAAAAAACCAAGAAAGCCCTGCTGGGCAGCGAAAACCAGCTGCGCTTGGCAAACGATAAGGCGCAAGACCTTACCATCAAGAAGCTCACGCGCGGCAATCCTACCATGAAGGCCAAGTTCGCCGAGCTGAAGCCCGAAGAAGGGGAGTAGCGCTAAGTTCTGTAGTTGCTGCCCTAACGGGTTGCGCGGCGCGAATTTGCATGCCAGCGTGCGCTAGGATAACCACGATTTATCCGAAACGGCGCGGGGAGGCGCAATGACCGAGGCAATGGGCAAAAGGCAGTGGCTGGCTTTGGCTGGCGTGGCTATTGCCGCCTTCGTGTTCAACTCCTCAGAGTTCATGCCCGTTGGCTTGCTTACCGACATCGGCGCTTCGTTTGGAACCGATGAAGCCACCACGGGCATGCTTGTTTCGGTATACGCCTGGGCGGTGATGATTCTTTCGGTGCCGCTGATGATTGTTGCCACGCGCCTAGATTTCCGAAGGCTGCTAATCGTTGTTATTGCCGTGTTCCTGCTGGGGCAGGTGCTAACCGCACTTTCCAACAGCTATTGGATGCTTATGGCATCGCGCCTGGTGGTGGCCTGCGCGCATTCCGTGTTCTGGGCCATTGCGGCCTCCATCGCTGTGCGCCTGGTAACCTCTGAAAAACGTTCCCTGGCACTGAGCTTGGTGGAAACCGGTACGGCCATTGCGGGCATCATCGGCCTGCCGCTGGGCCGCGCCATCGGCCTGGCCGTTGGCTGGCGTATGACCTTCGCCATTGTGGCGGTGCTCAGCGCGCTTTTGCTGGTGTACCTGCTTGTAACCATGCCTTGGGTGCCCGGCGCCGAACCCTTCAACGTGGCGCAGCTGCCAGGTTTGTTCAAGAACAAGGGCTTGGTTGCGCTGTTCATTCTTACGGCGCTGTACGCATGGGGCTACTACACTGGCTACAGCTACATCGAGCCCTTTTTGCTGCAAGTGGGCGGAATAGAAAGCGGCATGGTTACCATCATTCTTTCGGTGTTCGGTGTGGCCAGCATCGTGGGCAGCCTTATGTGCTCCAAGCTGTATCCGCGTTTCCGCTTCCCGTTCTTCCGCATTATCACCATTGGTGTGCCTGTGGCGTTGCTGTTCATGCACATGGCGGTTGGCCTGGGCGTTGGCGCGGTGTTTGCCGACGTGGTGCTGTGGGGTATCTGCGCGGCGGCTGTGAGTGTGGTGTACCAGGCGGAAATCATCAACGTTTCCACCGATGAAGAAGAAACCGTGGCCATGGCGTTCTTTTCGGGCATCTTCAACTTCGGTATCGGCTTCGGCGCGTTCCTGGGCGGCCAGGTGGTGAACACTGCGGGCATTTCCAACGTGTTCTATGCTGGCGGCATTTTGGGTGTGGTTTCCATCGTGTTCTGCCTGCTTATTGCCGTGCGCTGGCTCAAGTCCTTCCCAGTGAAGAAGTAGGGAGTCGTGTGCAGCGCCCGAAGGGCGGTGCAGTACGCGAACTTATGGCAGCAATGCTGCGGTGCGGTTGTCTGTTGCGGGTGGTTTGCGTGTTGTTTTATGCACAAGCTCTATTCCAGCAGCTTTTCAATCTGCCTGTTCTTCAGCTTGTTTACCGCTTCAAGCTTCCAAGTGGGGTAGTCAAAGCCAGGGTCGGTGTATTCGAAGTCTTTCAGCTCAACAAGCTTCGCACGAATTGCGGGCGTCATCACGGCGCGCGCAATGGCTATGAAGTCGATGCCGATCTTCGGGCCGATGCCGTTGACGTATTCCTCAAAATCGTCCCGCTCCATCATCATGGGCAGGCAGGCCATGTTGTGGTCGAACAGCGGTGCCATGCGCAGCACTTTGCCAGTGGCATTGTCCACCAAGAAGCCGTAGTTGCCGGAGTGCCGATCGACGTTGGCCATTACGGCGTCCATCACAATCATCTCTCGGAAGCTTTCTTCAACCCCGTGCGCAGCGGTGAATTCCAGCATGTCATCAACATCAAACATGCGATCAAAGAACCTATGCGCCGAAACGAAGCCAACGTTTTCTGATGTGAATATGGGGCACTTGCAGGCTAGCTGGCTATGGAACTTCATAAGGCTGTACGGGACGTGGTCTACCTTTGCGGCGGCCAGTAGATCGGAAGCCAGTTTCTCTGAATAAGGCTCAAAGCCCGCATTCGCATAACCTGTTGATCCTCGTTTCAGAAGGAAAATATCGTCCCCTTCGCGAATCCAGCATTTGGCGAAAGAGCCTGAAGTTGCGAATTCGGGCGAGGTGGGGGAGTTCTG
>CAZQWR010000056.1:0-10491 GCA_964597085.1 uncultured Cryptobacterium sp. | reverse complement strand
GGTCGTTCTGCACGTACTTCACCGTGTACAGGCGCTCGATGATCGAATGGCGCGTAGATTTGGTACCCAGACCAAGCTTTTCCATTTCCTGGATAAGGCGGCCCTGAGAATAGCGAGCGGGCGGCTTGGTCTGGTCCTTCGTGCAGGTTGCACCGCCGAAGGCAATTTCCTGTCCTTCGGCAAGAACGGGCAGCTGCTCGTCTTTCTTCAAGCCATAGGGATAGATGGCGCGGAAGCCCGGCTTCACCAGCACATCGCCCTTGGCAACGAATTCCTCGCCGCCCACCTCGAGCGAAACCTTGGTGCCCTCAACCACAGCAGCGTCGGAAAGCGTTGCCAGGAAGCGGCGGGCAATAAGGTTGTACAGCTTGAACTCAGCAGGGGCCAGCTGTTCGGGCGTGGCACTTGCCGTGGGATAGATAGGCGGATGGTCGGTGGTTTCCTTCTTGCCGCGGGTAGCGTGCAAGGGGCCGCCGGAAAGCAGCTGCTTGCAGTACGGCACATAGGCGGGGTTGCCCATAAGGTTCTTCACCGTTTCGCCCAGGTCGAGCGAAGAGGGGTACACCGTGTTGTCTACACGCGGGTAGCTGATGTAGCCGTCCATGTACAGGCTTTCAGCCAGGCGCATGGTACGTGCAGGGGTAAGGCCCTCGGCAGAAGCAGCGGCCATAAGGCTGGTGGTATTGAACGGCACGGGCGGCGCCACCTTGCGCTGGCGCTTGGAAATGGAAGCGACCGTTGCCGTGGTTTTGCCCTCTACATGGGCCATTACGGCATTGGCTTCGTCTTCCACCTTGAAGCGAGCGGTGGAATGCGGAGCCGTGAAGGCCTCTTCGCCTTCACCGAATGCGCCCTTGATTACCCAAAAGTCTTCGGGTTTGAACGCCAAGCGCTCACGCTCGCGAGCAACAATAAGTGCCAAGGTAGGCGTTTGCACGCGGCCGGAGCTGCGCACGTTGCCGTAGCCGGCGAACTTCACCAAGGTAAGGTAGCGCGTAAGAACAGCACCCCAAATAAGGTCGATGTCCTGGCGCGATGCACCGGCCGAAGCCAAGTTGGTGTCAAGCGTTACCAGGTTGCTGAACGCATGGGTTATCTCTTCTTTGGTAAACGCAGAATAACGAGCACGCGAAACCGGCGCCGTATCGTTTACTTCCTGAATGCAGGAAAGCGCATCGGAGCCAATGAGCTCGCCTTCGCGGTCGAAGTCGGTTGCGATAACGATGGAATCGGCCTTTTTGGCCAAGTTCTTCAAGGAACGGATGATGTCCTTTTCCTTGGGGCGCTTTTCAATAGGCGAATACACCAGGTAAGGCAGCGCGTCCATCTTCCAAGCCTTAAGCTCCACGCCGTCTTCCGTGAAAGGCTTCTTCTTTTTGAATGGGGGTTTGGGCAGGCTAGAGGGAATTTCGGCCTCCATAACCTCGCCGTCGGCGGTAACGCCGCGCCAGCCGCCGCGCTTCTTGTACACAAGCGCCTGGGCGAAGTCGGGCTCAAGGATGTGGCCGCGAAGGCCAATAGTTACCCAATCTTCGCCATCTACCGTAAAGCGGTACACCGGAGTGGAGTACACCTTGTCGGCCTTGGGCTTGGTGGCGCCCAGCAAGCTGGCAATCTTCTGAGCCGCGTCATTCTTCTCGGTTACAACCAGTTTCACGCGGTTCCTCCTGTTCTGCCGAGCCATCATGCAGCCCAGCCGTCGTTCACACGAATGCCCCGATTTGTTTATTAACGTGTGCGGGGATTGCTCCGACGCCGAAGCGCCCACTGCGCTTGGAGCCCCTCAGCCGCGCAGCACGGTACAGCATACACGAATTGCCGCAACCGACAAGAACCGAAAACATCAAGTAACTTTTTTGTCAGAAGGGAAAGCACCTACGCCGCCCCAACCCGGAATAACAAAGGCGAAGCCGAGCGCGTTCCCAGGCTCAAGGAGGCAGAAGCAACACCCCTCCCCCAGGTTGCTAGAATCCCTGTGATGCGCCAGTAAGTCAGCGAGGGTGGCGGAGGCAGTTTTTATTTCAGTTCTACGAACAGAAATAAAAAAAGCCCGCTCTGTGAGCGGGCTGAAGTTGTGGTAGCCTCGATCGGATTCGAACCGACGATCTCCGCCTTGAGAGGGCGGCGTCCTAAACCGCTAGACGACGAGGCCATAAGCGCAAATTGGCTGGGGTGGAAGGAGTCGAACCCTCACATACGGTACCAGAAACCGCTGTCCTACCATTAGACGACACCCCATTGAGCTGCTTGCTTTCGCTTTGCATAATGCTCGGCGGTGTTACCCTTTTCCAAAGGCGCGAGACAGTATATTACGTACGCACCGCGCAAACGTCAACCCTTTTCTTGAAAAAAGTTGACCAATTTGCAAAATCGCAAAGCAACCAAGGGCGATGCGAGCCGCTTGGGCTATTCACGTGGGCGCCGCACCTGGCCGCCTTGCTCACCTTCGCCCCGTACACGAGCATGGCTCCCAGCAGAACGCTGGGCGCAAACACCATTCAACTCGGCTTCGCCCTGCATGCGAGCATGCGAGCCAACAGAACGTTGAGTGCGCGCATCGTCCGCGGCTTCAGCCCCTCCCCTGGTTTGGGGATAAACGCCACGGGGGTTGCCAGCACGCGCAGAGCGAACCGTTTCGCCCGTATCGGAGGCAACATTGGCCACGATGGTTTGCATGGCGGCCTGCTCCACCTTTTCGGGGTTGCGCGTAAGGTCGATGCAAATGCTGATGTACTCCCACACCAACAGCACCATAAGGATGGTCATAACAATGAGGTAGCCGATAACGGCGCCTGGCAAGCCCGTGAAGTCGATGAGCAGAATAGGCACGAACAGCGAAAAGCCGAACGTGATCACATACAGCTTCATAACCGACTTCTGGCGGCGAAGCACGGTGATTACCTGATACAGGAAGTCGATGATGGCGGTTACGCCGCCGGCGGCAATCATGATGTAGCTCAAGCCGCGGAACTGCTCGAAGTCCACGCCGTACATGAAGCTCATGATAGGAATGCCGATCCACGCCATGATGAAGATAACCACCAGCGTAAGCGCAATTACCAGCGCCACAATGGCCAAGATAACCAAGTGGAAACGGCTGCGTTTTTCGGCGTCGGCCCACATCTGCGCCATGCGCACCAAAAGCGGCTTGTACACCGAGCCAACGGTAAGAAGGATGGCCTGCGCCGGGAAGTACAGCGCATTGAAGAACAACTGGTTGTCGTAGGAAAGCGCGGTTTCCATAACGAACTTCGGCATGTTGTCGATGAGCGAATACATAAACAGGGCAATGAACACCGGGAAGCATTGCTTGAATAGCTGCGCCACGCTCTGAGCGTTCAGGCGCGCGCTCTTGGGTGTTTCCAGAAGGGAAAGCGGGAAGGTAAGCACCACGAACGTGGCAATGCCCGCCACCGCCATAGCGATGCTCGAAAGCCCCAGGTCGCGCGAGATGAACAGGAATACGCTGAACACCACCAGCACCACAACGGAACGGAAGGCCTGCGAAATACCGGCCAAATACAGCTTATCGGCCTGCTGCAGGCGGCCTTCGTACACATCGGCCAGGGCATCCACCATCTTGTAGGCGCACACGCCCATGCACATGGTGAACATCTGCTCGCTGTAGCCGCGGATGCCGCAGTACACGTAGGCCACCACCATCATAAGGATGCAGGTGATGAAGCGGTTCAGCTGGTAGTCGGAAAACGAATGGCGTTCCTGAATGTCGGACACCTGGTAGGTGCGCACGCCGTAGTTGCCCAAGATCATCAGCAGCGTGCCGATGATAAAGGCCATGGAGAACATGCCGGCCTGCTCGGCACCGCAAAGCTGGGTAACCACAATGGTGAGCACCGGGAACACCATGCCCCAAGCGCCCGTACCGATGGTGTTGCATATATAGTCGCGCGTGGTGCGATGCGATTCGTATTCTTCCTCTTGGTCGAAGGAGCCTTCCGAAACCACGCCCAGAAGACGGTTGCACCAGTCGTTGACGGCCTGCTTTATCGGGTTGGTGCGCTTGGGCTTGCGTGGCTTCTTGGAGCCGCCGTTTCGCCCTTTGCCGAAACGCTTGTCGAAGGCTTCTTCGCGCGCCTTTGATGCACGCTGCGCCGCTGCGCGCGCACGGTCGCCCAAAGAGGGGTTACCCTGTGTGTGCTTAGCGTTTCGCTGCTGCATTTTGGCTTATGGCCGCCTTTCAATTTCCTGTTTGCTTGTGCGCAAAAGCGAGCTTGCGCTCGCACGATTATAGAACCGCGCAGCGGCTGCTAGGCAAATGCAACCAGGTGAACAGGAAACATGCACGCTCAATGCACGGGAAAATCGCAACTGCGGGCAGCCAGCCGCAAATAAGAACCTCTTGTAAACACCGGCGCGCGGGCGGGGCGCCATGAACTAACATAAAGCTGTTCGGCAAAGCCAGACAGGAGGCAACCAGATGAAGATAAAGGTAGGGTCCGTGATAATCGGCTTCATCCTTATCTGCATCGGTATTGCCACGCTCGCCGGGCAAGTGGCATTCCTGGGCATCCATCCCGTTGTGTGGTTCATCTTAGGAGCGCTTCTTATATGCTCCGATTCCGCTTGGGAAAAACTGGCGCGGGCAAAGCGCAGCGAACAGAGCGGCAAAGGCGAAAGCGATACCGCTAGCGAAAGCGGCAACGCCGAAAAGGGCACCGGGGAAGGCAGCGAGCCCAAAGAAGAAAGCGCCAAGGCAGCGGGCAGCCCCAAGAAAGAAACCGAAACCTCCAGCCCTTCCGTCAAATAGACCAACGCCACATCCGCGCAATAGACTTCCTTCAAAACGTAGCGCATCAACGCGCTAGCAAGAGGATGGGCACGTGTATGCCAATCGCCCCGTCGAATGCAAGCTCAGAATGCATCTGCTCGATTTCTTGCCAAAATCTGGATCGTATCTCGTTGAGATGCGCGACTAGCGCGCTGACCTGGTATTAAACATGGAACATTTGAACAAGTAATCATTATTGCGGCTTTGCCGCTTTTTCATTGACACGGGCATTGCTCGCCCTACAATGGTCGAACTTCGCAGCAAACCGAGCTTGCAGCAGACAAAACCAGGAAGGAGGCGCGGCAATGAATGCGGATCTGATTTTCGACCTGTTGGCCGATGCCTTCAAAGACACCATCTACCTGGTGCCATTCTTGCTGGTTACCTACCTTCTGCTTGAATTGCTGGAGCATAAGGCCAATGGCAAAACCGAGCAGCTGGTGCAAAAGGCCGGCCGCCTGGGCCCCGCCGTTGCCGCCGTGCTGGGCGCCGTGCCGCAATGCGGGTTCAGCGCCGCAGGCTCCGCCCTGTTCGCCAGCCGCGCCATCACTTTGGGCACGCTGTTTGCCGTGTTCCTTTCCACTTCCGACGAAATGCTGCCGCTGTTCATTGCCTCGCAGGTAGACCCAGGGGTTATGGCGGCAATCCTTGGTTGCAAGGTTGCCATTGGCATGATCATGGGCTTTGCCGTTGATGGAGCGCTGCGTCTTCGCCTGCATGCTGCACAGGTGCATGCCGAAGAGGAACACGCCCACGCTCACGAGCAATCATGCCATTGCGATCACGAGCATACAGAAGGAGCGCCCGCCTTTGGCGACGAGCACTGCCATAATCCCAGCTGCCATTGCGCCGAAGAAGGCACCACCTGGCACAGCGTGGTGCTGGGCGCCGTTTGGCACACCCTGCAGGTTGCGGCAATCGTGTTCCTTATTTCGCTAGTTTTAGGCGGCATTATGGAAGGCTTCGGCGAAGAGGCGGTTGAAGGGTTCCTTACCGGCAATCCCAGCCTTGCGGTATTCGTTTCCGCGCTGGTGGGGCTCATTCCCAACTGCGGCGCAAGCGTGGTTATCACCCAACTCTACCTTGACGGCATGCTGGGCACCGGCGCTATGATGGCGGGCCTTTTGGTTTCGGCCGGCGTGGGCCTTCTGGTGCTTTTCAGCGAAAACCATCGCGTGAAGCAGAACCTGCTCATTTTGGCGGGACTGTACGCCACGGGCGTATTCTGGGGCTTGATTTTCCAGGCGGCCGGCATCGCATTCATGTAAAGCCCAAGCACCATTGACCTGCTGAGCGGCAGCATAGCGCAACGGCAGAAGGGCATCAGCCCGCATCGTACAGACGCAGCTCAACTGCAAACAACAAACTCGAGCATGGCAACAACGCAATCGTGCCGACGAGACCAAACCCATGCTCAATGAGGCAATAAATTCAGGCGAGCAGCAATACCGCACGCATCACCCGCCTTCACACTACTCTGCAGAAAGCCATTCTGTCCATTTGGGCAGCTCGGCCTGTGCCTGAGCATAGCCATCGAAGTAGCTGGCGCGCAAACGCTCCAGGTTGGTGGTGCTGTTGCTTACCGCCATCTTGTCGGAGTACACAATGTAGGCCTTGCCCTCTTCCGCAAGCTTTTCCAGCTTATCCAGCTCGGCGTTGTAGCGCTCGTTGCGCGTGAGCAACGCCTGCTGAACATGCGGGTACTTGCGATACGCATTGGCAACGGCACGCGCGCCCTTGCCAATGTTGGGGGCAGGCTTACGGAACCCCTTGGGGCGCGTAAGAATGGCAAAGATCTTTTCGCAGCCGGAATCCAGCGCCAGCTGCAACGGAATGCCCGCACCCGTGCCCAGGCCGCCGTCGTAATACACATGGCCGTCAAGCTCTACCGGGGGCATAACCATGGGCAAGGTGCTAGACGCGCGCACGCGAGCCATCAAGCCTTCCAGCGTGGAAAGGTCTTCCTTGGCCCACACCACCGTTTCGCCCGTATCACGGTCGAACGCTTGGATGGAACACGGCGTAGAGTTGGCCTGGAACTGGTCGAACTTGAAGGGCAGCACATTGCCCGGCAAACCGGCAATCTCGTAGATCCAATGGGCAGAGAACATGCCCTTGCCCTCCAAGAAGGTTTTGAGGTTACCGAATTCTGGCTCCATCACCAGGTCAACGAAACTAGAGCGAGTACGCCAAATGTCGCCGGAAAGAAAATTCACCGTATGACTGGAGCCGGCGCTGATGCCGCAAACATGGCCAAAGCTGATGTTCTGCTCCATAAGCGTGGAAACCATGCCTGCGGTATAGCTGGCGCGCATACCGCCGCCTTCCAGCATCAACACGATATTGCCTGCGTGAATATTCGCTTTCCTCATGTTTGCCCCTCTCGCTTTTTTTGCTCAGGATACTCTTTCGGGGCCGTCCGACGTAAGGGGCGGCGGGGAGGCGCCTATCCGCTATCCTGTTTAGCAAACGGCGCAGCAACAGCCAGAAGCCGCGCTCTGCGGGCAACTATGCAATACCGAAGAGGTGGTTCACCGGACCATGGCCCTTCCCTAGGCCGGGGTTGGTGCGGATAGCTTCGGTTAGAAAAGCCTTGGCTTTGCGCACCGCTTCGGACAAAGGCTCGCCCTTGGCCAAATACGAGGCAATGGCGGAAGAAAGCGTGCAGCCGGTACCGTGGGTGTTTTCGGTTTCGATGCGTTCGCCTTCAAACCAAGTTTCGGCGCCAGTGGCTTCTACCAGCACATCAGTAGCGGTTTCTACCAAATGGCCACCCTTCACCAATACCGCAGCGCAGCCTTTTCGCACGCAAATGGCGCGGCCAGCAGCAAGCATGTCTTCCCTGCTGGAGATTTTCATGCCAGCCAGCACCTCCGCCTCGGGGATGTTGGGCGTGGCAACGCAAGCCAAGGGCAGCAATTCGTCAAGCGCAGCGACCGCTCCGCCTTCCGCCAGGGCATCGCCGCTGGTGGCCACCATCACCGGATCCAGTACCACGTTCTGCGCACTCCACGCACGCAGCCCCTCTGCCACGGCATGCACAGCTTCAGCGGTGGGCAGCATACCTATCTTCACGGCATCGGGGCGAATATCGGAAAACACGCTATCCATCTGCGCACGAATGAAGGCAGACTCGGTTGCAACAACGCTTTGCACGCCCATGGTGTTCTGCGCGGTAAGGGCAGTTACCACACTTTCAGCGTATATGCCCAAAGCGCTCATGGTTTTGATATCAGCCTGAATGCCGGCACCCCCACTGCTGTCCGATCCGGCTATGGTCAACGCGCATTTCATGGGCGCCCCTTTCGAAAAAGCCCTGGCATATAGCCAGGGCAGCATTCCAGTTATTCGGTCATTTCCTCGCCAAGGTCGACGGTTAGGCCGTCCATGATGTTGTTCACTGTGCGAACAGCGCACATCTTGCCACACATGGTACAGGTGCCCTCGGTCGAAGGAGGCGCGCTTTCGAAGTACTTGCGCGGCTTTACCGGGTCGATGGCCAGGCTGAACATTTCTTCCCAGTCCATACGGCGGCGGGCATCGCTCATACGGTTGTCAACGTCGCGCGCATGCGGCAAACCCTTGGCAATGTCGGCAGCGTGCGCAGCGATCTTGGTGGCAACCAGGCCTTCGCGAACATCGGCAGCATCGGGCAGGCGCAAATGCTCGGCCGGGGTTACATAGCATAGGAAATCGGCGCCGGCCGTAGCGGCGATGGTGCCGCCAATGGCAGCCGTAATATGGTCGTAGCCAGGAGCGATGTCGGTTACCAACGGCCCCAGCACATAGAAGGGCGCGTTGTGGCACAAGCGCTTCTGGAACTTCATGTTGGCGGCAATCTCGTCCACTGCCATGTGGCCCGGGCCTTCCACCATCACCTGCACGCCCGCATCCCAGGCGCGCTTGGTGAGCTTGCCCAGCTCAATGAGCTCGCTGATCTGACCAGCGTCGGTTGCATCGTAGTTACAGCCAGGGCGCATTGCATCGCCCAAGCTGATGGTTACATCGTGCTCGTGCAAAATTTCAAGCAGCTCGTCGTAATACTCGTAGAAGGGGTTTTCGTTGCCGGTAGCCTCCATCCAGGCGAACAGCAGCGAGCCTCCGCGACTCACGATGTTCATAAGGCGGCCGGTTTCCTTGAAGCTTTCGATGGTGCGGCGGTTAATGCCCGCATGGATGGTTACAAAGTCCACGCCATCTTCGGCATGGCGGCGCACCACGTCCAAGAAGTCCTTCGCTTTAATGCCAATGAGCGGCTTTTCCAAATAACCAATGGCATCGTACATGGGCACCGTACCGATCATGGCCGGACTCATACCTACCAGCTTGGTACGGAATTCTTGGGTTTTACCATGGTTGGAAAGGTCCATGATAGCCTCAGCACCCAGCTCTAGGGCAATATTCACTTTCTCCATTTCCAGCTCTTCGTTCATAAGGTCGCCAGAAATGCCCAAGTTCACGTTTACCTTGGTGCGAAGGCCCTCGCCCACGCCTTCGGGGCTTAAGGCCGTGTGATGGATGTTGGCGGGGATGGCAATGCGGCCCTTGGCAACGCCCGCGCGAATTTCCTCAGGCGTGCGGTGTTCCTTGGCGGCAACGGCTTCCATCTGGGAAGTTACGATGCCTGCTTTTGCATAGTCTATCTGGGTAACAAGACGTTGTTGCGCCATGGCGCTCTCCCTTCGTTGGCATTATCCATATCAGGTTCTATGGGTCGGAGCCGTGCTCCCTCTCAGCCTGGCAGCCGCGTGCGGCCAAGCTCCCCGTATGTCTTCAGCTATTGTAGCCGCGCCATACGCTAAGCGTGCAGGCAATCGTACGAAGCGCGCGGCAGCTCGGTAACTGGGAACAGAACCCAGAGCGAGCCTTGTTCCAGGCTGATGCGCACGGGCTGGCCAATAAGCTCGTTGGATACGCCCCAAAGCGCGCGGCTCACCGTGGTGCAGTTTTCGATACCGTATTCAAGGCCAATTTCGGTTACCCCCTGCGCAGAATCGCTATGGTTGATTACCGAGCATGTGCCCCATGCTCCCGCTTCAAACGAAAGCGAGCAGAAAGGGCCGGGGGCCACCAACGGTGCAACAGCGAACTCATCGCCTACGCCCCACACGCAGGTGCCGTGTGCAGCTGCCTGAACCAGCAGCTGCAAGTTGCCCAACGTATGGTCCAGCCGGCCTTCGAAGGCATCGCATAGCACCAGTTCGCCAAAACCCGAAAGCTCGGCATCTTGGATGGCCAAGTCCATATCGGTGTAGTCCTTGTGCGTATCGAACTGAGCCACGCATTCATGCTGAGGGGTGAAGCCCAAAGAATCAAAATCACCAAATACCTTGGCAGGCTCAAGACCCAGCTCCTGGCACGTGGCGTAGCCGCCGTCTACGGCGTACACGGAATCAAATTCCTGCGTTTCAAGTATCGCTTTCAGGCCCTCATGGCTGGAAGGCGCGGCGCCCACCAGCAAGCAACGTTTCATATGCGCCCTCCCCTTTCGGAATAGCAAAAACGCCGCTCAAACGAACGGCGCCAAAAAAATGAGCGAGCCTATAAGCCGGGTTCTGTAATCGGCAACCATTTATCTCGACTTCGCGTCACCGCGAAGCTCAAGCACGCAACCCGAATGCACGGAAGGGCGGCCGTATGGCATTCCTATTTGCGCTTGCTCCAGATGGGGTTTTCCAAGCCGCACTGTTACCAGCACGCTG
>CAZQWR010000055.1:6061-10537 GCA_964597085.1 uncultured Cryptobacterium sp. | reverse complement strand
TATGACGTTGCCGCTGTTCAGAGGGTAGCAGGCTGTAATATTGCGGCGGTTTAATGCTTGGCTTCAGCATGAAGATATGCCGTTCGCCGCCGCTGGAATTTGGCTATCTGCGCTCCTAAAGGTATAATTCCGCTTGCGCGTTTATACGCGTGCTTGTGTGTTTAGGGGCAAATTTCCCTTCACGCAAGGAAGGCTCAAGCGCCCGTATTCGTTCGGGCAGCGCGAGCGAAGCTGCGACAAGGGAGCTTTTTGGCTAACACTGCGCAACATACCAAGAAGTGGCTTCTGCTGTTCGTCACCTTCTGCATTCTGGCGGTTGTGGCGGTTGCAGTGGTAGCTACCTTCCAGGTTAACCAGGCGCAGGGTTCCGATACCGAAGATCCCACCACTTTGGGTCTTAGCTCCAAAACCCAATCCACCGATGCGCAGCTTTCTTCCTCCCAGCGCGCTGCTGGTGCTCAGTCTTCTGCAACTTCTGTTGGGGGCATGTCCGTTTCCGAAGTTTCCTCCGCTACGGCATCTACCCAGCGTTCTATTACGGTGAAAGACCCTGACCCGGTGGTTGTTCCCATCGCAATCGATCAAACCAACGAGCTGGCTAAACAGAAGGCTGCCGAGGTTTGCACACTCGATCCGCTGCCTACCGCTCCGCACGTTGCGCCTGATACCAACGATGGCACTTGGAGCACTGGCATTGCTTCAGCTTACTGTATCGCCACTAACGACGACGGTAATGGCAACTTCGGCGTAACCAATACCGCCTCCGGTATCGCTCTTACCGACGATTCCATTACGGTTGCCGTGCCTGAAAGCCAAGCTAACCTGGTAGGTAGCATCTGCGAAATTTGCTATGACGGTCAGGTGGTTATCGCTACCGTTACCGATACCGGCGGTTTTGCCAAGTACGGTCGCGCGCTCGACCTTGCCCCTGGCGTGTACAAGGCCTTTGGGGCTGCGGATTATTCCGATTGGGGAACCCGCACGGTAAGCTACCGCTTCCTGTAAGCACCAAGCCCGGGCAAATGCCCGGGCTTTTTAGTTTCACGTGGAACTTTCCCAATTGCGCCTTGGCTATTGGAATCCTAGAATTTGCAAAAGAGTTTTGAGCTTGGCCGCGGCAGGTATTCTGATTGGAATCGTAGTTTCGGGTAGGCAAAGGCTCCCATGGTTGGGAAACAGTGCAGGCAAATCCAGCGTTTCGAATTCGTGCACAGGGAAAGCGTATCGTGCTTCGCGTGTAGGCTTTTACGCACGAAGGTGCCGCGCCGTGGTTTGGCTGTAGCGTCATAACGTTTACTACGGAGGCAGTGCTGTTCGCAGAGCAGCGCAATAAAGAAAATGAGCAACATCATCATTGTGGGCTGTGGCCGCGTGGGCTCGCAGCTGGCCCTTATGCTTTCCGAACGCGATAACAATGTGTGCATTATCGACCGCGATCCGAAGTCGTTTGCGGCCCTGGGCCGCGACTTCAACGGGTCTACTTTTGTGGGCGTTGGCTACGACGAAGAGATTCTGGTAAATGCCGGCATCGAAGAATGCGATTTCGTTGCCGCTGTAACCCAGAGCGACAACGCAAACCTCATGGTGGTGGAAATTGCCCGCCGCCTATACGATGTTCCGCAAACGGTGGCACGCTTGTACGATAGCGGTCACGAGCGAACTTACATGAGGTTGGGCATTGACTACGTGTGCGGTACCACTTTGGTTGCCGAGGAGATTTTCTCGAAGGCAATTTCCGGCATTGGCGATCATATTGCCACCTTCGGCGACTTCGAGGTGCTGCAGTTTGCCCTCGACCTTTCTGGGAAAGAGCAGAAATCCATCAAAGTGGCCGAGCTGGAAAGCTTGCACGGTATTCGCGTGTGCGCCTTCGATCGTGCCGATGGAACGGTAAGCTCCATTCCTTCGCCCTCGAGCATTCTTTACGACGGCGATGTGGTGCTGGCTGTGGTTTCGCACGCAATGATTCCCACCATTGCGAAGTACGCGAAAGACTAGGGGGCTGGGCAATGTATATCGTTATCATCGGCGGCGGCAAGCTGGGCGCCTATCTGGCCACTACCTTGCTGCGCGACGGCCACCAGGTGGCCTTGGTTGAGAAGAGCGAGCCGGGTGCCCGCAGGCTTTCCGAAACCATCGATGGGTCGTGCCTGGTTATTAACGGCGACGGTTGTTCGGCCACTGTACAGGACGATGCCGGCGCACACCAGGCGGATATTTTCGTGGCTGCTACTGGTCAAGATGAAGACAATCTTGCCGCATGCGAGATTGCTTCCCGCGTATACGAGGTGCCGCGTTGCATTGCGCGCGTGAACAGCCCGCGTAACCTGCGCATCTTCCGCCGAATGGGCATCGAATCGGTTTCCTCCACGGCTCTTATTGCCCACATGATTCAAGAAGAGGCCATGTTGGGGTCCATGGGCGTTGCCGTTTCGCTTACCAGCGATCAGGTTGGCTTGATGGAAATCAAAGTGCCCACCATGCGCTATCACGACAACTACAAGGGCGTGCGCGCGCTGGACGTAGAGTTCGACGACGGCATTCGCCTGGTGGCTGTTTCGCATGGCGATGAGGTTGAGGTTGCTGCCACCGAAACGCGCATTATGCCAGGCGACCAGGTGATTGTTGCTGCTGATACCGACCTGATGCAGCGTGCGCGCGAAATAGTACGCTCTCTGTAGCGTCGCCGCACCCCAAAATGGGGCCGTATGTTGGTAGAATACGAATCGTTCAAAGTGAATTTGAAAACATTGTTTAAGGGAGGATTCGGATGATCGGTCGCTACACGCGCCCCGAGATGGGTGCTATTTGGGAGCTGCAGAACAAGTTCGAGATCTGGAAGGAAATCGAGGTTCTAGCATGCGAGGCTCAGGCTGAGCTGGGCAAGTCGGGCATCACCAAAGAAGAGGCTGCCTGGATCCGCGAACACGCCAATTTCACCGTTGAGCGCATCGATGAAATCGAGAAGGTAACCAATCATGACGTAATTGCCTTCACTACCAACATGGCAGAGTACATCGATGCCGACGTCCCCGAGGGCAAAGAGCCCCCGAGCCGTTGGGTTCATTACGGCATGACTTCCTCCGACCTGGGCGATACTGCTCTTTCCTATCAGATCACTCAGGCGATCGATATCATCCTTGCCGATGTGAAGCAGCTTGGCGAAACCTGCAAGCGCCGTGCCTTCGAGTTCCAGGAAACTCTGTGCGTAGGCCGTACCCACGGCATCCACGCCGAGCCCATGACCTTTGGCATGAAGTTCGGCAGCTGGGCGTGGGCCTTGAAGCGCGCCCAGACCCGCCTTCAGGAGGCCCGAAAGGTTGCCGCTACCGGCGCAATTTCCGGCGCTGTTGGCACGTACTCCAGCATCGACCCGTTTGTTGAGCAGTATGTATGCGAAAAGCTTGGCCTTACGCCCGACCCGCTTTCCACCCAGGTTCTGGCGCGCGACCGTCACGCTCAGGTTATGACTGCGCTTGCCGTTACCGCCTCCACCCTGGAATCCATTGCCATGCAGGTTCGCCTGCTTCAGCAGTCTGATGTTATCGAGGCTGAAGAGCCGTTTGCCAAGGGCCAGAAGGGCTCTTCGGCAATGCCACACAAGCGCAATCCCATTACCGCAGAGCGCGTTTGCGGCCTTTCCCGCGTAGTTAAGTCCAACGCTCAGGTTGCCCTGGATGATGTGGCTCTGTGGTACGAGCGCGACATCAGCCACTCTGGCGCCGAGCGCGTTGCCCTGGCCGATAGCTTCATTGCACTGGACTACATGTTCGGCAAGATGCAGTGGATGCTCGATGGTTTGCAGACCTATCCTGCCAAGATGGAGCACAATCTGTGGCGTACCAAGGGCCTTATCTTCTCTTCCAAAGTTCTGCTCGCCCTGGTTCAGACGGGTATCACACGCGAAGACGCCTACGTTATCGTTCAGCGCAACGCCATGAAGGTTTGGGCCGACATCCAGAACGCCGTAGACGGTCCCACGTATCGCGAGAACCTGGAGAACGACCCCGAGGCAACCCTTACCAAGGAACAGCTTGATGAGATCTTCGACCCGTGGGATTTCCTTACCCGCAAGGACGTTGTGTTCGAGCGCCTGCAGCAGCTGGAGTTCTAATTCAGCAAACATAAACCTAAAACGCCCTCGTAGCTTTCAGCTGCGGGGGCGTTTTGCGTCTGTGGTGCAATTCGTCTGGGTGTGAACTTCCGCTCGGGGCTGCCCTGCTCGGGCCTCGCTTCGCTTGTTTCGCCGCTTTTTCGTTTTGCGAATGGGCTGGGCGGAAAATGGCTCGACATGCTTTTCGTCGTATCCCGTCATCTTCGTTCGAGTACCTGGGGCCCAGCCTTGCAGGCAAAACGAAACGCAGCGCGCTCGGAGAGGCCCGAGCAGGGCAGCCCCGAGCGGAAGCGCGTCCGAGTCAGGTATTACAGTGCGCTGGAAATGCTGTTGCTGATGGGGGTGAACACACGCACCAGGGC
>CAZQWR010000055.1:0-5961 GCA_964597085.1 uncultured Cryptobacterium sp. | reverse complement strand
ATTACAGTGCGCTGGAAATGCTGTTGCTGATGGGGGTGAACACACGCACCAGGGCATGGTCTTCACTGTTGCTGGTGTCGGACGTGATCTGCGAAAGCCCCACCACGGAACTGCAGTTTCCAGTGGAAACCAAGTGCTCGCCATAATCATCGCATCCGCTGGGGATATCGATGGAAAAGTAGCATTTATTGGCGAAGTTTATGCCACAGAGGGCAGTGGTGCTCTTCACGAAGAACCATTCCCCCGTCCAGCATGGTGCAGCATAGGGTGTGCGACCGAAGCGGAACCACTTCTTGTTGTTGTAGTCGTAGGCGGTAGCGGTGCTGCGGGGCGTGTAGGTGCCCAGGTTCGCAATGCCGCCGCCGTAGCTGTAGATGCTGCTGAATCCGAAGTTGAAGCCGCTCTTGCCCCAGCTGGCAAAGTTGGGCGTCATGGAAGAGGGCAGCGTCATGGTGTCTGCCGTGGAAAGGTCGCTGGCTTTGATTTTGGTGAGCGTGTAGTACGTTCCAGTGCTCTCCGCGCGTGGCGTAACCACCACGCCATCGTTGCAAGCGCTTACACGCGTGGCGAAGGCCTTCTTCGAAGAGCAGGGAACCGAAACATCCGAAGAGCCGAAGCGCGCAGCTTTCAGGGCCGAGCGTTCGGATGCTGCTTCGCCGCTGGTGCTGGGCGAAACCTGCCAGAATGCGGTTTGATCTATTGCGGCCAGTGAAGGCATGAGCCAATTGGAATCGCCCTGGTCTACCTGGGTGATGCTGGAAAGCTCGGTGCCGTTGAGCTTTGCGGTGTATACGCGCCAAGATTGCTGGTAGGCGTTGGATTCGGTCCAGATCATGCCGCTTTCGCTGCAGCGGACATCGACGATTTCGTAGCCGTCGTTGGTTCCTTGCGCCGCCTTTAGCACCGTGTAGTTTTTCCCCGAGGAAAGGAACAGCACGCTAACTGTGTTCAAGGGGCTGGCCGATTCGGTGGGCACCAGGCAAGCGGCAACTTCGTCGTTGTCGGCCCAAACCAGGGTGCCGTAATCGAGCTTGAAACGGCCGGAAACCTTCATGTGGTCGGTGTAGGTTGCCTGCTCGTAGTTGGAAAGCGATTCAACATCATCGGTAGAAACGGTGATGGTATCTATCTTCACTTCGTCGCTTCCGCTCATTTGACCAACGGCATACATTGCGCCGCCGCCGAGTGCAGCTGCGCCCGCAACGGCACCAGCGCCAATGAGCAGGTTGCGCCTGCTGATAACAACTTCAGGAGCGAGCGTTTTCCTGGTTACCCCGCTGGCAACCTGATCGAACATGGGGCCAAAGCCCTTGTCCTGCACGGAAGGCTTGAATTTTTGCCCAGGGGCGGAAGTGGAAAAACCCTGCGGCTTGCGCCGTGTGGGCGTGCCAGCGCTGCGCGGTGAGCCGCTGCGCACTTGGGTGCTGCGGCTGCGCGGGTTGCGGCTGGGACGTGGTGCCTTGCCGGGGATGTTTTGTTTGCGTTTGGTGGGCACGTATTCTCCTGAAACAGGTGGTAGCTGCGTGCGGAATGCACGGGCTGTGGGGTATTTTGACATTTGGGTATCTGCGTTGGGTTCCCAGATGGCCAATTGCTACAATAACCCCAAACGGTGCTGCGGGCACCACCATTTCGTGCGCCTTCTGCACGGTTGGCGTTCCTGCAGGCCAGCCCCGCAAGGGCATTAGTCATGCTAGGAGGCATATATGACTTCTATGAACAACAACGAAAACACCCGCCGCATCCTTCTGGTTGAGGATGAAAAGGCCATCCGCGACGCAGTGGCCGCATATCTTGAGCGCGAAAACTATTGGGTAACCGCTGTAGGCGATGGCCAGGAAGCGCTCGAGGAATTTTCGAAGCATCACTTCGACCTGGTTATTTTGGACCTTATGCTCCCCCGTGTTCCCGGCGAGCGCGTTTGCCGCGCCATCCGCGACAATTCCGATACCCCCATCATCATGCTCACCGCAAAGGGCGAAGTGGAAGACCGCATCATTGGCCTGGAGCTTGGCGCCGACGACTATCTTATCAAGCCGTTCAGCCCCCGCGAGCTCGTTGCCCGCGTTCGCGCATTGCTTCGCCGTGTTCACTCCGACTCCGAGCCTCAGCGCGAGGTTCTGGAGTTCGGCGAGCTCACCATCGACATCTCCGGTCATAAGATCATGGTTTCCGGCGAAGAGGTAGATCTCACCGCTTCCGAGTTCAAGCTGCTTACCACCCTGTGCCGTTACCCTGGCCGTGTGTACTCGCGCATGGAGCTGGTGGAAAAGGTTCTGGGCTACGACTTCGAGGGCTACGAGCGCACCATCGACTCGCATGTGAAGAATCTTCGCGCCAAGATCGGCGACAACCCGCGCAACCCCAAGTGGCTGCATACCGTTCATGGTGTGGGTTATCGTTTCGAGGACCCCACGAAGAACAACTAATTGCTTTTGCTTACGGCGCGCCTTCTAGCTTTGCGGCTGGGCGCGCCGTTTTCTTTTTTAGCCGCAAAACAGGGAAGGGAGTAGGCAATGGCCGAAGATGCCAGCAGCGCCAAGTGGGGCCAGGTCGAAGACGAGCAGCCCGAGGGCTCCAAGCGCAAGAAGGGGCAAGGCCTTTCGTTCACCAAGCGCGTAGTGCTGGTTGCACTGGCGGTTGCCCTTATCACGTTGCTTTCTTCCATTTTGGTGCTTTCCGTTGTGTGGGAACAGCACTTTCAAAGCTACACGCGCGAAAACGTGCAGCGTGTGGCCGATGCCACGGCCGATGCCATTTCGCAGGGCTATCAGAAATCGAACGGCGACTGGTACAGCGGCGCACTGAGCGCAGCCTCTTCGGCAAGCTCCCTGTACGATTCCATCTATGTTCAGGTACGCACTACCGACGGCACTATCGTCTACGACGATTCGAGCGATAGGGCGCTGGGGCCGGTTGGCTTCAAGGAAGACGGCGGCAACGTTGCAACTTCATCCATCATGGTGAATGGCAATAAGGTGGGTACTGTGTTCGTGCGTGTGCACGGCTCCGATACGCTACTTACCCAGGCCGATGCGGAATTCCGGGAAAAGTCGTATCAGGCAATGGCTCTGGCCGGCATCATTGCCATTGTGGTTGCCTGCATAGTTGGCTGCCTGTTCGCCCGTGCTTTGGTGGCGCCCATTCGCCGCATCACCAACGCCGCAAAGGCGCTGAAGGAAGGCGATTACTCGGCTCGCACCGGCATGAAGGGCAACGACGAGATTGCCCGTTTGGGTAACATGTTCGACCTTATGGCCGATTCGGTTGAGAAGAACCGCAAGCTCGAACGCCGCCTGGTTACCGACGTTGCACATGAGCTGCGTACGCCGCTCATGGCCATCCAGAGCACGGTTGAGGCCATGATCGACGGCGTGTTCGAGCCCGATGAAGAGCGCTTGGAAACCCTGAACTCCGAGGTTCGCCGCCTTTCGCGCCTGGTAGATGCCCTGCTTAAACTTTCGCGTTTGGAAAGCCGTACCAAGCCCATCGAACGCCAGAAGGTTGACCTTACCGAAATGCTTTCCACGGTTGTTTCCACGCACCAGGCCTATATCAACGAAGAGGGCTTGAGCCTGGAGTTCCAGTATGACCCGCATGTGTATGTGTTCGGTGACCCCGACCTGCTTCGCCAGGCAACCGCCAACCTTATTTCCAATGCGGTGCGCTATACGCCCGAAGGCGGCACCATCACGGTGATGGCGCGCAAGGGCGACTTGATGGGTCAGATCATCGTGCGCGATACGGGCATAGGGCTTACGCCCGAAGAAGCCAAGATGGTATTCCAGCGCTTCTGGCGCGCCGACCCAGGTCGTGCCCGCGCAACCGGCGGTTTGGGCATCGGCCTTTCGGTGGTAAAGGAAATCGTTGAGCAGCACAACGGCTGGGTTAGGGTTGAGGGCCGTCCGAACGAGGGCAGCTGCTTCACCATCTACATCCCGCTCTACACCGCCGATTCTGAAAAGAAGAAGAATTCTCGCAATCGCTTCGGAGCCTAGCTGAGAGGCTGCTTTCCGTGTCGTGAATTTTTCGGAAATGGAGCGAAGATGTTCCATAATAGGCAGGTGCAAAAAAGCTCAGATGGAAGGACTGTTATGTCTGTAATCGACATCAAACCCGATGCACAGGGAAAGGTGCGCGACCTGTACGACCTGGGAGACAAGCTGCTCCTGGTTGCTTCCGATCGTATTTCTGCATTTGACTACATTCTGGAAGACGAGATCCCCTACAAGGGTCAGGTGCTCACGCAGCTGTCCTGCTTCTGGTTCGACCTTCTTTCTGACGTGGTGGACAACCACCTCATTTCTGCCGATGTGGCCGACCTGCCTGAAAAGTTCCAGCCCTATGCCAAGCAGCTGGCTGGCCGCTTCATGCTGGTGAAGAAGGCCGACATGTTCCCCATCGAGTGCATTGTGCGCGGCTACCTTACCGGTTCTGGCCTGAAGGACTACCAGAAGACGGGTTCCGTTTGCGGCATCAAGCTGCCCGAGGGTCTGGTAAACAGCTCCAAGCTCCCTGAAACCATCTTCACCCCTTCCACCAAGGCTGAAATCGGCGACCACGACGAAAACATCTCCTTCGCCAAGACCGAGGAAATCATCGGCGCCGAAAATGCTGCCGCAATTCGCGACCTTACCATCAAGGTGTACGAAACCGCAGCCGAGCATGCCCGCGAGCGCGGCATCATCATCGCCGACACCAAGTTCGAGTTTGGCGTGTACGACGGCAAGATCATTCTGGGCGACGAGGTTCTTACCCCCGACTCTTCCCGCTTCTGGGCGGCCGACACCTACAAGGTTGGCGAAGAGCAGCCCAGCTTCGACAAGCAGTTCGTTCGCAACTGGCTCAACGCAAACTGGGACCGCAACGGCAACCCGCCGCGCCTGCCCCAGGATGTAATCAAGGCCACCAGCGAAAAGTACATTCAGGCTTACGAAAAGATCACTGGCAAGACGTTTGTCGCTCAGTAAGCCCCAATCATTACCCATATTTGCAAGGAGAAACCAGGGATGTCCCAACGAAACCCCATGAACGAGCGCTACACCACCGATAAGCCGCAAGGTTCGACGCGCAAGAGCGCCGCATCCGCCAAGCCTGTTGCCAAGGCTGCAGCTTCGGTTCGTACCTCGGCCAAGCCCGAAAAGAAGGGCTTGTTTGGCGGTTCCAAGAGCACCCCGGCTCCTGCAAAGTCTTCTGCGAAGGCATCTTCCAAGTCTTCCGAGAAATCTGCTTCGGCAAAGGGCTCCAAGGCCGATAAGGCCGCAAAGGCCGCGCCGCTTTCCAAGGAAGAACAGGCTGCTGCCCGTAAGCACAACAAGGAACTGGAGCGCAAGGGTAAGTCGGCTGCGCGCGAGCGCAACCGTGCCATCAACCGCTTTGTTCCCGACAATGCCGAGTTCAAGCGCCTGAACCGCAAGCGCATGATTTTCTCCGGCATTGGTTTTGCTGGCATGATCGTGGCTATCATCCTTTCGCTGGTGATTCCCGACCAGCCCTTTATCGCCATCGGCCTGATGGTTGTTGCCTGGGTGTTCTTCTTCATTGGCATGCGCATCGACACTCAGCAGATGCGCCCACTGCGCGAACAGGGCTACGACAAGGCTATGCGCCAAGCTGAGAAGAAGGCTCGCAAGAAGAAGTAACTGCTCACTTGAGACGCGTTGACGCTGTGGACTTTGTGGTTCCGCCGTTCTTGCGAAGCGGCGGAACGTTCGCAAGAAACGCAATGACGCTGCGGACCGCCCTGGCACCCCATCTTCGCGCGATTTGAAAGGCTCACGTACTTAGTACGCTACGCCTTCCAAATCCCACGAACCTGGGGCACCAGGGCGGTCCTTGCTGTTTTACTGGCGCATACCCGGACTTTTCTAACAACCTGCGGGCATCTCTATGTTGTTAGCTAGTTGGATCTGGGGCGTTTTGGGTTTTCGACCTGTGGGATCGCTCGCCTTCGGCATCGCT
>CAZQWR010000054.1:8036-10574 GCA_964597085.1 uncultured Cryptobacterium sp. | reverse complement strand
AGCCACCAGGGCACGCCATTATCTCCACGAATTCGTATTCGGCTTCCCCGTTTTCAAGCGCATCGAGCAGCTGGGCGGTGTTTTCCAAGCCGCTAGCAATGGCAATGCGAACTTTGGTTCCGGCAATGTCAAGCTCTTTGCCCACCCACGGGCGCTCGGGCGTAGCCGCCGTTGTGTCGCACGTACCGAAATCGGGGTTGGAGCCAGTAAGGAAGAATGCCGCGGAACGAAGCGCCGCCTCCATAACGCCGCCGCTGCGTCCGAAGATGGTTCCAGCGCCCGTGGAAGTGCCCAGCGGGTCGTCGAAGCACTCTTCTTCAAGTTTGCCGCAGCTCACACCAAACATACGCAGCATACGATCGAACTCGCGCGTGGTAAGAACCGCGTCGATGTCCTGTCCGGCTTCGGTGGAAAGCTGGGGAACACCCGCTTCGTACTTCTTGGCAACACATGGCATAACCGAAACCACAAATAGACGCTTGCCCTCTTCTTCGGCCCGCTTGCCAAGCAGCGCTTTGGAAACCGCACCAAGCATCTGATGAGGCGATTTGCTGGTAGAAAGCTGGCCCACGAACTGCGGGTAATGCAACTTGGCAAAACGCACCCAACCGGGGCAGCAACTGGTGAACATAGGTAGCGGCTTGCCTTCGGCCAGCCATTCCAAGAATTCATGAGCTTCTTCCATGATGGTGAGGTCGGCAGCGAAGTCGGTGTCGAACACGCGGTCGAAACCCAATGCGCGCAAGGCTGCAGCCAAGCGGCCCGGCGTAGCCTCTTCACGCGAAAGGCCAACGCCTTCGCCCCATGCGGTGCGGATGGCGGGAGCTACCTGAGCCACGGTAACAACATTCGGGTCGGAAAGCGCAGCAAGCACCTTGGCCGTGTCATCACGTGCGGTAAGCGCCCCTGTGGGACAATGCGTAATGCACTGGCCGCACAGTGCGCAGCCCGCCTCGGTGATGGGCTTGCCACCCTTTACGCAGATGCCGCGCTTGGCACCAGAGCCAGAAGCTTCCCACACATCGCAGTGCTGCACCTTCTGGCATTCGACAACGCAGCGCATGCAGCGGATGCACTTGGTGTTGTCACGCTGCAGCGGAAACTCTTTGCCCCAAGGCTCAGGCTCAGGAATGCTCGTAGCGGGCTCGTCTTCGATGTTCAGGCTCTGCGCAACCCATTGCAAGGCGCAAGTACCGTTGCGCTTGCAGGTGCTGCAATGCTGGCGATGCGAGTCCATGATGGTGGAAACGGTGGTGCGGCGCGAGTCGATGACGCGCGGGGCGCACGTGCGAACCACCATACCGTCAAACACAGGGGTGTTGCACGCGGCAACAAGGCCCTCTTCGCCCTCGACCTCCACAACGCATACACGACAGGAGCCGATTTCGTTGATTTTCTTCATCCAGCAAAGCGTGGGAATGTGCACACCGGCCTTATGAGCGGCAGAAAGAATGGTTTCGCCTTCGGCAACCTCTACTTGAATGCCGTCGATGGTTACCTTATTCATAAACCACTCGACCCCCTTCCAGAACACCGCAGCCGTAATGATCGCAGCGCAGGCAACGGCGCGCTTCCTGCAATGCCTCTTCAAGCGACATCTCAACTTCCACAGCACCAAAGTCGTTCTTGCGCTCACGAGCGGGGCGCTCAACGATGTTCACGCGGCCGCAAGGCGTGCGCCAATTGCTGCGGGGCATAGGTTCGGCAACGCCGCAATCAAGCTCATGATCGAAACCAAGGAAGTCGTCGATGTTGCGTGCGGCAACCTTGCCTGCGCCGATTGCCAAAATAACCGTCTTAGGGCCAACCTGGCAGTCGCCGCCAACAAACACGTTTTCCAGCGAGCCGATAGACCTCAAGCCCTCATCGGCCTCGAAATAAGTGCGATCGGCTTCCATGCCGGCCTCTTCAAAGGGAGCGCTAATGATGTCCTGGCCAACCGCAATAAGCACCACATCAGCAGGAATACGAACTTGGGGCTTGTTGGCCTTCTGCGGAGCAGGACGGCCACGCTTAACCGGTCCAATGAACTGAGGCTGGGTGAAGAGCGCCGTGGCCTTGCCGTCGGTAACCTCGATACGATCGGGCGCCTGCAGGGTCATGATCTCGATGCCCTCCTGCATGGCGGAATCGATTTCCGCACGAAGAGCCGTCATGTCGTCGATGCGGCGACGGTAAGCAACCGTTACGCTCTTGGCGCCGGCTCGCACGCTTGTGCGGGCGCAGTCCATGGCAACGTTGCCACCGCCAACAACCACAACGTCCTTGCCAGTGAAGTCGGGGTATTCGTCGTCACCGATTTTGGTGAGCAGGTCTACAGCGCTCAACACGCCTTCAGCGTCTACTCCGTCCATACCAAGCGACTTGCCGCCCTGCGCACCGATTGCAACATAAACCGCATCGTATTCTTCGGAAAGGCGCTTCATGCCTTCGGAATCAACGGTCGTATCCATATGCACAGTGATATTTCCTGTGCCCAAAATAGCCTCAATGTCCTCATCGAGCTTTTCCCGCGGGAAGCGGTAAGCGGGAATGCCG
>CAZQWR010000054.1:0-8026 GCA_964597085.1 uncultured Cryptobacterium sp. | reverse complement strand
CCGCCGAGCTTTCTGCGACCTTCGAACATATGAACTTCGTGGCCCATCAAAGCGCTGAAGTACGCGCAGGTAAGGCCAGAAGGGCCACCGCCCACGATGGCAACCTTCTTGCCGGTGGGCTCAGCCGCTGCAGGAACCTCCACCTGGTTGGCAGGCATGAGGTCAACTGCGAACTTCTTCAAGCCGCGGATGTTGACCGGCGCATCTATGAGCGTACGGCGGCAGCGGTTTTCGCACGGATGCTCGCACACGTAGGCGCATGCCGTGGGGAACGGATTGTCTTTGCGGATCATTTTGATAGCCGATGCATAGTCGCCTTCGGCCACATACGAAATATAAGCAGGAACATCAACGTGAGCGGGGCACAGCGTTTCGCAAGGAACGGTCTGTTCTACCCAGCTGCTGCAACGATGATGGTTCAAGTGCTCTCCGAATTCATCTTTGTAAACGTCCAGAGCTTGAAGCAGCGTGCTTGCCGCATGCCAGCCAATGGCGCAATCAGCTGAATCGTAAACAACCTGAGCGTCGTGGCGAATGCGCTCAAGCGCATTCGCGGGAGCAGTGCCTTCAAGCAGCTGCTCTATGCGCTGCTCGAGCTTGGGCAAGCCTTCGCGGCAAGGAACGCACTTGCCACAGGTTTGGCAGGAGCCGGAACGCAAAAGCTCAAGCTGGAATGCCACAGGACACATGCCCGGAGGCGTTGCCGCCACCCTTCGGGAATAATCTTCCTGGAAGGGCTCAAGCCTTCCATCTTCGCCGGATTTCGGCGCAACCGATAATTTCATTTTTACCTCTTCGATCGATGGATCGATTAAGCCCCGACCTCTAAACGGAGCCTAAGCTTTATCCTCTACCGAAAATGATAATTGGTTGCACCGCCTACGAACAAGACAAAGATAGCCGAACTGCTTCAGTGAAACGCACTCTTAGCCGTACACCACTCGCCCATTGCCTTGCCTACCGCAACCATAACAACATCGGCAGGAATGCGAACCAAGGGCTTATCGGCTTTGCCGGCAACTGGACGCCCTTGCTTGATTCCGCCGATCAACTGGGACTGAGTATACAGAGCGGTAGCTTTTCCATCCGTAACCTCAACGCGGTCGGGCGACTGCAGAGCCATGATCTCAACGCCCTCCTGCATGGCAGAATAAATCTCTGAGCGAAAGGCCGTCATCTCTTCAATACGGCGACGGTAAATAACCGTTACGCTCTTGGCGCCGGCGCGCACGCTGGTATGGGCACAGTCCATGGCAACATTGCCGCCGCCAACAACCACAACGTCTTTGCCCGTAAAATCGGAAAGCTTGTTGTCGCCGATTTGAATAAGCAGGTCAACGGCGCTGAGCACGCCTTCGGCACCCTTGCGAATAAGCTCAAGGGCATTTGCGGGGGCAGTGCCATCGAGAAGCTGAACCATAAGCTGCTCGATACCCGGCAGGTTTCCATGGCAAGCAGGACATTTGTCGCAGGTTCGACTGTAACCGAATCGCAAAAGCCCAAGCTGGAATTTAACCGGACATACACCCGTAGGCGGCGTTGCAACCCTTCGGGAATAATCTTCCAGGAAAGGATCAATTGCTTAATCTTCACCAGAATCCGGGCTAACCGAAAAATCCATTTTTTACCCCTTCGATCGAAGGACCGAGTTGGCTCCGAGTCTAACCGGAACCTTAGCTTTGCCATATTTCTAGAATAGCAATTTATTGCCCTGCAAACGCACAGGGCAAAGCGTCTAAACAGGCTCAATAGAAAACAAGGCTCAGTATCTACAAGACGAAATCGATGAGCAGCTGGGTATAAGGATGCTTCGGGCTTTCAAGGATTTGCGCAGTTGCACCCTGCTCTACGAATTCCCCAGCACGCATTACCGCCATGGTTTCGCACATCTGCCCAACAAGAGAAATGTCATGGCTGATGAACAGCAGAGCCGTGCCCTTCTTGCGCTGCAAGGAGCAAAGCAAGCTTGCAACTTTGCGCTGCACCGTGGCATCAAGCGCGCTAGTGGCCTCATCGCACACAAGAAGCTTCGGTTCCAGCGCAAGAGCACGGGCAATTGCGGCACGTTGGCACTGCCCGCCACTAACTTGATGCGGATAGCGATTGAGCAATTCTGCATCCAAGCCGCATTCCGCGAACAACTCCAAAACGCGCTCGCGAGCCGTAGCTTTTCCCACACCGGCATTGCGCAATGGTTCGGCTGCGCTGTAGCCCAAAGTCCTGCGCGGATCGAACGACCCAGAAGGATTCTGAAACACGGCCTGGATCTTCGTATAGGCAGCTCGCCAGCTGGAAGAGCCGCGCATTTCCAAGCCTTCCACCAGCACGCACCCAGTGCTTGGTTGAAGCAGCCCGAGGGAAACATTGGCAAGAGTGGTTTTGCCGCAGCCCGACTCACCCACTATACCCACGCATTCGCCAGCCCTAACAGAAAGACTAATGCCTCGCAAAGCATGTAGGGGCTCTTTCCCTTTCTGAGGATATTCAAACGAAACATTTTGCAGTTGCAGCAAGGGTGCGCTATTCATTCGCATCACCCCAGCCACGGAAGTGACTGCCAGCAGAAACCAAATCGGCAGTATAAGGATGCTCAGGGCTTTGAAGGATTCGCTCAGCCACACCCCGCTCAACAACCGCGCCATTTCGCAGAACCAACACTTCCCCACCCATTTCACGAACCACAGCCATGTTGTGAGTAGCCAGCACCAAGGCAGCGCCGTTGTTTTCGCAGAACTTGCGCAGACAATGAACCAGCCCCTTTTGCGATACCGCATCCAGTGCGCTGGTGGGTTCATCGGCATACACGATTTTTGGATCCAGCAGCAAGGCCGCTGCAATGCCCACGCGTTGGCATTGCCCGCCCGAAAGCTCAAACGGATAGCAGCTCAAAACGCGTTCTGGGTCGGTCACGTGCATGATTTCAAGAAGGCTGGCAGCTTTCAATTGCATGAGCACATCCCAAACCGCACCATGGGCCTTCAGCATTTCGGCAAGCTGCTGGGCAACGGTGCGCATCGGGTCGAACGAAGCGCCCGCATCCTGAAACACCATGCCCCACTCTTTACCTCGCCAAGCGCGCAAAACAGAAGGGCGAGCATTCAAAACCGCAGCGCCGTTGTAAAGAACGGAACCGCTTACCCTGGCATCAGGCGGCAGCAATCCCATTGCGGCGTTAAGCAACGTGCTCTTTCCGCTACCCGATTCGCCCACAACGCAGACAACTTGGCCGGCTTCGGCACTCAGCGAAACACCGCGCAATGCAGCGTTGTCGCCATAGGAAACGCTTAGATTCTGTATTTCCAAAAGCTTATTCAAGCAACTACCTAATTCATGTCCAAATCAACCGTGATCTCGTAATAATCGCACGGGTGAGGCGAAAGTCCAGTAACGTTCGCCTGCGAAACAATGCCCATGGTCAAGTACGATACGAAGAAATAACCACCATCATCAAGCAAGATCTTCTGCATCTGCGAAGCAATCTGCAAACGTTTTTCAGTATCGAATTCGGTGCTCAATTGAGCCGCCAAAAGCTCCAGCTGAGAATTGGAGTAACCGCCGAAATTCTTGCTTGAGCCGCTCAAGCACGTTGCTCCGAAAAAGTATTCCGGGTCGCCCGCAGGGGCGCTAACAAGAGCGCTTGCATACACATCCCAAGCAGATGCATCTTTGCGAACCTGCGTGTGGTTCGCAGTGTTGTTCACCTGAACGTCCATCCCAATTTCACGCAAGGTTGCCTGCGCATATTCCGCCAACAGCGGCAGTTCCATTCGCCCTGGGTAGGTAAGCCAGCGCACGATGAGCTTCCGCCCGTCCTTTTCGCGAATTCCATCTCCATCGGAATCTACCCAACCAGCCTGTTCAAGCACCTGTTTTGCAAGCTCAGGATTGTATTCAGAACTGCCAAGCGCGCTCTGGCCGATAGCCATATTGCCCGGGAATACGCCCTCTGCAACTTCGCCTCGCCCATTCAACAGCGTTTGCACAAAACCTTGGCGATCTATTCCCATAGCCAGAGCTTTGCGAACTGCGCCATCCTGCATAATTTCAGAAGCATAGTTCACCTGGCCAAAAAAAGTGCGCGAGCCATTACAGCTGGCAATGGTGTATTTAGATTCGTCGGAAAATAAGCCGTAGCTGGCGTAAGGCAATCCATAGCAGGCGTTGATTTCACCCGACTGCAAAGCCGCGGTTAGCGTATCGCCATCGGTTACCGAAACAACCACAACCTTGTCCATATGGGGCTGCCCATTCCAATAGCTTTCATTCTTCACCAAGACAATCTGTGTGTCAGAAACGCTCTGCGCCATGTACGGCCCCGTACCGCAAACATTACCATCGGCCGTAACGCCCACCTGCATATCTATGATGGCGGCATAAGGGTCGCACAAGCAATTGATGAGCGACGGCACCGGCTCGCTTGTTTCGATAGTTATGGCATTGGCGTCTTGGTCGGCCTCGATATCAACAATCTTTGTATCTGAAGGAGCCCTATCGTGCGTGGATAAAAGACCATCCAGGCATTCCTTCACCGAGACGGCATCCATGTACCTGCCAGATGTAAAGCTCACGTCGGTTCGCAAGACAATTCGGCAATGCGTTTCATCTAAGAATTCATACGAGGTTGCCAGCCAAGGCTCCGGCTCCATGCTGTCGCTGAACCTGAACAGGGTTTCGCCCACGCCATAGCGCACAGCGCTCCACCCCGAGTAGGCAGAATGAGGATTCAGCCCCGCATCGTCCATTTCAACGCTATAGCCCGTGGTTCCATATACCAAGGTTTTTTCATTGCTTTCAGATTCAGCATTTGAGCAGCCCGAAAGGAAAACGCAAAGTACGGCAACGGCAATAGCCGCCAATGCCAATCCCCATACCTTGCGCAAGCTTCTGCGCAAAACAAAGCATATGCCAAGCATTACTTCCCCCATTGGCCGCCCTTAACCGTAAAGCGATGATGCGGATCGATGTAGTCGCGCAGAGTATCACCCAATAAGTTGAACACCAGCACGATTACGAACACGGCCAGCCCGGGCGCCAAAACCGTCCAAGGGGCTACTTGCAGCAAGCTGCGGCTGTTGCTCATCATGGAGCCCAGTTCGGCCAGAGGCGGCTGCGCCCCCAAGCCAAGGAAGGAAAGACCGGCAAGCTCCATCATCATGGTGCCAATGTCCAATGCAGCAGTTACCAGCAACGGACCGGCAATGTTGGGAAGAATATGGCGAAACAGCTGTTGCACAGTAGAACACCCCGCAATACGCGTTGCCTTCAAGTACGTGGCATTGCACTGTTCTATAGTTAAGCTTCGTGCAAGACGCGCATACTTCGGCCACGAAATTGCAGCAAGCGCAACCACAGCATTTTGCATACCCGCACCCATGAAGCTGGCAACGGCCAGGGCAAATACCAGCCCTGGGAAAGCCAAGAACACATCGGAAGTGCGCATGAGCAGCGTATCCAGCCAGTCGCCGCGCCAACCTGCAACCAGCCCCACGAGCGTTCCAATAATGGCAATAGAAGCAACCAGAACAAAAGTCCAAAACAGCGACGACTGAGCGCCCGCAAGAATTCGCGAAAACAAATCGCGACCATAGCGGTCGGTACCAGCAAGGTGCTGGGAGTTAGGAGCCTGCAACGCTTGCGAAAGGTCCTGTGCATATGGGTCGTACGGAACTAAAGCACCAGAAAGCGCAGCAACTGCAACAAGAGCCAGCGCCAATACACCGAAAACCATTAGGCGCAAACGCGTTCCCGAAAAGGCTTTAAGCCCCATGCGGCCATTTGACGCAACACCAATCATTCGATGGCACCGTCCAAACGAAGACGAGGGTCAATCTTGTGCTGAATCAGGTCGGAAATCAGGTTTACCACCACATAGATAATGGCCATCCAAACAACGTAAGCCTGAATCATGGGATAGTCGCACAGCGAGATAGAGTCCACAGCTAGCTTGCCTACGCCATCCCATTGAAAAATGGTTTCCACAATAACCGTGCCACCAAGCAAGTCGCCCACCGAAAGAGCCAGCAGGGTAACCAGCATTGGAAGGCAATTCTTCAAAACGCTATTAAGCAGAATGGTACTATCGGGCACGCCGCGGGCCCTTGCGCCCAAAACGTAGGGCTTGCCCAACTCATCAAGCACAGCTGCTCGAATCTGACGCGTATATTTAGACGCCATGGCTATAACCAATGTGGCCGTGGGCAGAACCGCGCCCTGCGCGCTCAAGGATTCAACCCCTTGTTTACCAATGACAGAAGAAACAACGGGCAACCAACCCAATACAACACCGAACACATACACCAGCACAAGCGCCACGAAGAAATTCGGCAGCGAGTTTCCAATGAAGGCAAATACACGAATGAGGTAGTCGGTAAACCTGTTTCGCTTTATTGCCGCAACAATCCCAAGAGGCACCGAGATTGCAAGGGTAAACGCCACAGCCAAGCCAGCAAGAAGAACAGTAGCGGGCAACTTAGAAGCGAACGTCTGAAAAACATCCTTGCCGGAAACATAGCTGGTGCCCAAATTGCCCGTTAGAACGCCAGCGAGCCACTGACAATATTGGGCAACGAACGATTGGTCCAAGCCAAGCTCGCTGCGTTTCGCGTCGATAACGCTTTGCGAAAGGGCAATGCCCTGCTGCTCAGCCATGTTCGTAACAACATCGCCACCAGCCAAATACATTAGCCCATAAGAAAGCAAGGTTATGCCCAAAAGAATGGGCACGAGCTGGACCAGGCGTTTTAGCACGTATTTGCGCAGTTTATTTCCTTACTCGCACATAGATGGATTTACCGAACACCGAACGCAGACTTTGTCGTGTTTCAACTATTGGTGTTACGGTATCATAATTCGTGTTACCAATCCGCCCAATCGACGAAAGGCCGCACATGCCCGCCGAAAGCTCCACACCGCAAAAGGCTTCCAGCGACTACCAAGCATCAAACCAGCGCTATTGGACCCAGCGCGCAAAAAGCTATTCCATGCAACACCTTGGCGAATTGGGAGGAACCCAACATAAGGCTTGGGCTGCCGAATTGGATAGAATGCTGCAACAGCATTTTGACAAAAAGCCCCGTAACCATGTGCAGGTGCTGGACATCGGTTGCGGACCTGGATTCTTTTCCATCGTACTGGACGAACTGGGCTACAACGTTACCGCTATCGATTACACCGAAAGCATGCTTGAGCAGGCGAAAGAAAACGCTGCCAAGGCTAGCTGCAAAGTGAGCTTCCAGCGTATGGATGCTGAAAACCTTGAGTTCACCGATGGCTCTTTCGATGCTATCGTTTCGCGCAACCTCACCTGGAACCTGCCGCACCCCTGCGTTGCCTACAAAGAATGGGCGCGTGTGCTGAAGACTGGCGGAATGTTGCTTAATTACGATGCCAATTGGTACGGCTACCTGTATCACGACAATCTTCGCGAAGGCTACGATGCCGACCGAGCCAATACAGCGAAGGCCGGCTGCGAAGACCGCTATCTGCACACGGATATCAATGCCATGGAAGAGCTAGCCGAACAGGTGCCGCTCAGCGCAAAGTACCGTCCTGCATGGGATGAGCAGCTGCTAAGCTCGCTCGGTATGAAAGTTTCCGTTGACCTGCGCGTTAGCGATCGTGTTTGGTCGGATGAAGAGCTCGTAAACCAAGCTTCCACTCCCCTATTTGGTATTTGCGCTTTGAAGCATTAGGCAAACCGTCCGCACCTGGCGAAGGACATCGGACGGCGGGATGCCGCTCAGGGTACCCGTTTCGCTGTTTAAAATGAGGTTGCAATACGCAACCTCATTTTTCATGCGCTGCACTGCTTCATGCATTTAATGAAGATCCGCTTCGCGGATCGTTTCAGGAAAGGCGTTCAGAGAACCCTTCGCAGCATCCCGCCACCCGCCGTTCTTCACCAGGCGCTGCCCTTCCACAAACACAAAGTGCCCCTGCTCAAGCAGGGGCACTTAAAAAGCTTGTTCTCCGAGCCTAAATAAGGGCTAATCCACGGGTGCAACCCTTACGGCGCATACCTTGTATT
>CAZQWR010000053.1:0-10606 GCA_964597085.1 uncultured Cryptobacterium sp. | reverse complement strand
CGAAACGTCATGGCCAATTGCATCAAGTGCCACCTGCGCCTCAACCGCACCAACCAGGGTGGCAGCGCTTTGCAGGGTAAGGGCCACCTTGGCCTTCTGGCCGGCACCCGCACGGCCCATCCACATAACACGGTGAGCGATGGCGTCCAGCAGGGGCTTTACGGCCTTGTAATCAGCGTCTTCGCGGCTGCCAGCAACAATGCCCAGGTTCGAGCGCGCAGCAAAGGCATCTTCATGCACCTTGTTGGCCACAACCAGCGGCGCATCAATGGCAACGCGATTGTTCACGCAGGCCACTGCATCCAGCTCCTTGGCGAAGGTAACCGTGGAAGGGCTCAAGTCTACCAAGATGACGCCTCTTAGTGCCGCGCAGCAGGCCTTCGGTGTCGTAGTACAAATCTTCCAGCACAGAAGTGTTGGGGCAGTACGTGAATACCACATCGGCGTTGTTCAAATCGGTGGCGGTATAGCCGCCCTCTTCCAAAAGCGCGCTTACACCGGCACCCACCTTCGGGTCGCCCGCAAAAGCGAACAGCAAATTATCTGCGCTCATACGCACTTCCTTTCTAGTTCTTGCCGCGAACCTTGTTGGCAATGCGGTCGGCCATGGAAATTTCCTTGCGCGTGTCCTTGCCCCAGAACACCAGAGCAATCATGCCCGGGCCAACATGGCTGCCGATAACCGGGCCGATGTTGCACTGCAAGAACATGAGGGTTTCATCTTCTTTGGAAAGCAAGCCGGTAAGGCGCTCGGCATCCTTCGGGCAGTCGGCGTTGGCAATGATGATCTTGCTTTCGGCGGTGTCTTCGCTCTTGTTCTTCTGGTAGTACTCCAGCAAAGCCTTCAAACCCTTCTTACGGCCGCGGGCAACGCCGGTAAGCGTGAGCTTGCCATCAAGGTCGATGGAAAGCAGCGGCTTAACGTCCAGCTTGGAGCCGGCAAACGCCACCGAAGCCGGGATGCGGCCGCCACGACGCAGTGCGTCCAGGTCTTCCACCATGAACTGGCAGTTCAGGAAGTAGCGCGCCTCTGCAGCCCAAGCAACCAGCTCGTCAGCGGTAAGGCCCTTTTCGCGCTGGTTGATTGCCTCATAAACGAACAAAGCCTCAGCCACCGAAGCCAGCTTGGTGTCTACCAGCTGAATGTCCAGCTCAGGGATTTCTTCCTTCATCTGGGAAAGCAGCAGCGCAGCGGAATCGAACGTGCCGGAAAGGCCGCTGGAAAAGCACAGGAAAACGCACGGCTTGCCCTGTTCATGCGCCCACTCGAAAGCCTCGCGCATGGCGGGCATGGGCAGCTGGGCGGTGTGCGGCTCGTTGCCACTGCGCATACTGTCGAAGAATTCCTTCGGGGTGCGCGTTGCGTACAGGTCGTCGAAGTACTCGCCTTCGTTGTCGTAGTACGGGAACTGCAGAAGGCGCACGCCCTCCACATCAACCACCTCTGCCGGCAAATCGCAGCAGGAATCGATGATCAGGTTGCATTTGGTATCCATTAAGACTGCCTTTCTAAAGCGTCGAATTACCTAGTTGGCAACGGCCAAGCTGTTGATGTCGCCGTTGAATTTGTTTGTCAAAGGCTTGTTGCACTGGTAGCTGATGCCCACCGCAGGGCCCACGTGCATGCCGATAACCGGACTGGCTGGCAAAACGCGCACGGCACGGTTGAGCATGGGCTCGAATACTTCCTTGGCCCATTCAACTGCTGGCTTCTTGTCGCCGATGTAGTGAACCACCAAATCTTTCAAGCCACCGCACTGCTCCATGTCGGCTTCCAGGATTTCCTGGATCTTGAGCAGAGCCTTCTTACGTGTACGCACCTTGGAGTGCGTGTCGGCATGGCCATCCGTCACTGTAAGCACAGGCGCCAACCGCACCAGGTTGCCCACAAGCGCAGCAGCTCCGCCAATACGACCGCCCTTCTGCAGGAAGGTAAGGCTTTCAGGCGTAAACAAGAAGCGCGTGCACTTGATGGCTTCCAGCACAGCATGGGCAGCTTCCTTCAGCGTTTTGCCCTCACGCACGGCACGCGCGCCCTCCAATGCGGGAAACGCCTCGTCAAAGCAGCAGGAAGAAGAATCTATCATGCAGTACTTGAAGTTGATGTTGCGCGATTCCACCGCACGAGCAGCACGCAGGGCACCATCGTATGCGCCGGAAAGCCCGGTAGAAATGAACACGCCCAAAAGCTCATCGCCAGCCTTGGCAATGCGCTCGAACAGTTCTTCCAAGTAGCTCTGCGAAGGCTGGCTGGACTTGGGCGGGTTGTCGGCCATGTCGTAGATGCGGGAATAGAAATCATCCAGGTCCATGTTGGCGTCTTCGTGCTCATGGCCGTTTTCGTTGATGTAGAGGGTAACTACCTCGATGCCCTCTTGCTCGGCCAGATCTTTTGGCAACGAAGCCACGGAATCGGTGACCACCTTTATCATGCGGCACGGCCCCCTTTCTTGCTTGCGAACGAAAATTGACGCTTGAATCCTTACGAAAGGCCCAGCAAATGCGAAACCAAATCGCGGCGACGATAGAACAGCGAATGCTCCAGGCCAACCGGATAGGAGTGCGGGTTGATGATGCGCTTCTGGCTTTCATCCAAAAGCTCCAGCTGCTCCTTGCAGCGGGCGCGAGCCACCAGAGCGTCGCGAGCTTCAGGGGAAAGAACCACCTTGCCGCCACGAGCCAAGGGCTCAAGCAGTGTTTCGAAGCGCTTGCCCGAAAGGTCTTTCTGGCGAAGTTCATCTACTGGGTCGATGATGCGCTCGCCGGTAACGGGATACGTGGTGTCGAACACCATATCGCCTGCCAGCTTGCCCGATTCGTGGAAATATCGGCGCACGTCCAAAACGCCAGGAACGGTTTGCTTGGAGCTTTGACCCGTTACCTTAACGCACGGTTTCCAGGGGCCGTTGTGCCCCATGCGCTTAGCAGCCAGCTTGTACACGCCGCCCAACGCTGGCTGGTCGTAGGCGGTAACCAGCTTGGTGCCCACGCCCCAGGAAGCAACCTTTGCTCCCGAGTCGCGAATAGACTTGATGCTGTATTCATCCAAGTCATTGGAAAGAACCACGCCCGTATCAGTAAGGCCGGCTTCATCGAGCATCTCGCGTGCCTGATGAGCGCGCCAGGCAAGGTCGCCCGAATCGATGCGGATACCCGCCAAATGCTCGCCACGCTCCTTCATTTCCAAGCCGACGGTAATGGCGTTTTTCAGGCCCTGGGTAATGTCGTAAGTGTCTACCAGCAACACGCAATTGGTGGGGAATTCCTTGGCGTATGCACGGAAGGCGTCCAGTTCGTTGTCGAACGCCATAACCCACGCATGGGCATGGGTGCCCGAAACAGGCAGGCCGAACTCACGGCCGGCAAGCACGTTGGAAGTGCTGGCGCAGCCGCCCACAATGCAGGCGCGGCTAGCACGCATGCCGCCGCTTTCGCCCTGGGCACGGCGCAGGCCGAATTCCGCAACCGGCGTTTGAGCAGCCAGGCACACGCGTGCCGCCTTGGTGGCTGCCAGGGTTTCAAAGTTGATGCAGTTCAAAAGCTGGGTTTCAAGCAGCTGGCACTGCAAGATGGGGCCAACCACGCGCACAATGGGGTCGTTCGGGAACACCACAGTGCCTTCACGCACTGCGTCGATGTCCACCGTTATTTCCAGGTTGCGCAGGTAGTCCAAGAATTCCGGGTTGAACAGCTTGCCACCGCCGGGTGCGTCCACCGAAGCCAGGTACTCGATGCTTTCATCGGTGAACTGGAATTCTTCGATTACCTGAGCGATATGGTCCATGCCGCTGGCAATGGCAAAACCGCCCTTAAAGGGCGCTTCACGGAAAAAGATATGGAAGCAGCCTTCTTCTTCCAACTTGCCACACGACCAATAGCCCTGGGCCATGGTGATTTGGTACAAGTCGGTTAGAAGCGCGTAATCATCCTTATTGTGCATTGCTGCCAGACTCCCCTTCAGGTTTGCGACGGCGGCGGCGCGGCTTGCGATGAGCTACCTCGCCGTTGCCCTTCGTGGCGCCGGCAGAGCCCTCCTGCTTGCGCGGCGCGTTGCGCACGCCCGAAGAATTGCGACCCGGGCGCTTGGATTGGTTGTTGCTATTGTTCGAGCGGCGTTCGTTGCGCTGCTTTTCTTCAGTTGCGGGGTTGTTGCCCTTCTTCTGATTACTGCGGCGGCGCGGCTTGCGCGAAGAAGTAGAAGAGCCTTCGTTCTTCTTCTGGCCGCCGCGGCTGCTGTTGCCGCCCTTCTTTTCGGAAGAGCCCTGCTTGCCCGAACCGGAATTGGAGCCAGAGCCACCACGGCGGCGGCGCGGCTTGCGGCCAGGCTTTTCCTGCGTGCCATCGGTACGGTGGGCGCGCTTGCTTTCCTCGGTGGCAACCTTGTCGTTTCCGGTAAAGGAGGTGACCTCGAAGCTGGTGGTGCTGAACACTTCCAGCGGATCGGGCGAAGCGTACTTTTCGAATACCTCTTCCGAAACGCGATTGGGGCGCTTGCCTTCGCCGGTAACTTCCATTTCAGCCAAGGGCACCTTAACGCTCTTGCCGTCCTCCAAGCGCAGGGTAACCGTTTCAAGCGGAACGTTCACTTCGGCCACACGGGCAACACCGCCCGGGATTTCAATCTTGGCACCGTGCTTGGGGGCACGCGAATTTACTTCCTTGTAGGTTTCGTACTCGTAGCGCAAGCAGCACATAAGGCGCCCGCAACAGCCCGAAATCTTCTGCGGGTTGAGCGAAAGGTTTTGCTCCTTTGCCATGCGGATGGAAACAGGCGAAAACTCACCGCCCATGCGCTTGCAGCACAGCTCCTGGCCGCAATGGCCCAAGCCGCCAATCATACGGGCGGCATCACGCACGCCAATCTGGCGCATATCTACGCGCACATGGAAGTGGCTGGCCAAACGGCGTACCAAATCGCGGAAATCAACGCGCTCTTCAGCTTCAAAATTGAACACGGCCTTGTCGCCGTCGAACAGGAACTCCACCGAAACGGGGTGCATATCCTCGCTGGTTTCGGCAGCCATTTCCTTGAACACTGCCAGCGCCTCTTCGCCCTGCTGGGCAAGCTCGGCAGCCTTGGCCTCATCCTCTTCGGTTGCCAGGCGCAGCACGGGCTTCAAAGGCGACTTCAGGTTGGCAACCAGCTCATCGCTCACTTCCATGATGTCGGCCGTGGCGGTGCCGAATTCGGTGCCGCGCTCGGTTTTGACGATGACGTTCTGGTTTGCCTTGATATCGAAATCGGCCGGGTCGAACCAAAGAACTTTGGTTCCCGAATGCATCTTAATAGGTGTTACCCGAACCATGTAGAACCTCTCTTATCGAAAAAAGAAGCGTGTCTAAGCACGTTTCTGGAGAAACATTATAACTAAGAGCCTCGTCGGTTCGGTATGCTTCGCGCAATGCACTCAACAGCCCTTCGGAGCTGCACCAGGCAGCCGCCTCGTTGATGGCACCCATGGCATCTACGTTCACCGCCAAATGCGGCGTGCCCTCCACAACCATAAGAACATCGCGCAGCCACGAGCGAATGATGGAAGTCATCTGCCGAAGCGAAGTGCGCGTTGCCATGGTAAGGGCGCGCTTATGGCGCAGCTCTATCTGTCGAAGCGCGCTCTTGGTAAGGAAGTCGGCCGATTCGGCCAGCTCTTCGCTCTGCTCGGTGCGCACGTTGTCGAGCGGGGCCTTGGCACGCTCGATGAGCTCGGCGGCGTATTCCAGCACATCGCGTTCATCGGCCAAGCGCAGCCCGCCCAGCACCTCTAAGATGCGCTCACGGAATTCGGTGCGCTCGCTGCTCTTGGCAAACGCAATGGCGTTGGTGATGGAGCCGTCGCACGCCTCGATGGCAATGCGGGCCTTTTCAGGCGAAACGCCCACGCGCTGCGAAAGAATTCCCGCCGCTTCCGTTGCCGGAATATGGCGGAAAGGCACCACCTGGCAGCGCGAAACAATGGTGGGCAGAACGCCTTCACGCGTGCGGCCCAGCAAAATGAAGGTTACGCCAGGCACAGGCTCTTCAAGCGTTTTCAGGAACGCATTGGCCGCCTGGATTCCCAGCAGGTCAACGCGATCCAAAATGTAAACCTTGCCCTTGGCACGGATGGGAGCCAAGGAAACGTCGGAGACTATATCGCGAATCTGCTCGACCAGGTAGCCCTGGGCACCTTCGGGCGAGCAGAAATGGATATCGGGGTGATGACGGCGCTGTGCGCGCTTGCAATCATCGCACTCGCCGCAGCCGCCCTTGGAGCACAAAATGGCCTGCGCAAAAGCATAGGCGGCAGAGGTTTTGTTGGAGCCAGCCGGCCCGGTGAGCAAATAGGCATGGCTCACGCGCCCGGATGCGATGCACCTGCGAAGGAACTCGCGCACCCTGGGTTGGCCGAACACCGCGTCGAAGACATCGGCCACGGCGTTACTCACCCAAGCTTATCTGGGCTTTTTCATCGGTGTTGCGCTCCAGGATAGGCTCGAAGTAGCCTTCCTTCCAAACAGGGGAGCTTGCATCCCAGCCAAACACATCGGCAAGCTCATGGAAAATGGCGCGCGCCGTTTCATCTTTTGCGCCAGCGGATGAAACCGTACGGATACGCTGAGGATTTTCGGCGGCAATACGCGCAAAGGCGCTGTTCACACGCGCATGGAAGTCGGCACCGGCCTGCTCCAGGCGATCGGCCGTGCCGTGATGCGTGGCACGCTCCAGCCCCTCTTCGGCAGGAGCTTCGGTGGTAAGCAGGATGGTGCGGCACGGGTGAACCCCTTGAATTGCAAAAGCATTGGCCTGGTGCACGAAGGCAACCGAAAGACCACGGCCATAGCCCTGGTAGGCCACCGTGGAATCGTAGAAACGATCTAGCAGGACAACCGCCCCCCGGGCAAGTGCCGGGATGATGGTTTCCTTCACAATTTGGGCGCGGGCAGCCTCATACATTAGAAGCTCGGCCTGGTCGCTCAAAGTGGAGTTTTCGGGGTCAAGCAGAATGGAACGCAGCTGCTCGCCAATAGCAGTACCGCCAGGCTCGCGCAGGCACAAAACCTCATAGCCCATCTTTCGCAGGCATTGCGCCAAGAAGGTGATATGAGTGGTTTTGCCGGCACCGTCGCCACCTTCGAAGGTGATGAAAATGCCAGGCCCTACGTTGTTTTCCTGAGCAGGTGCCACGGTTCGTCCTATCGGTCTATTGAGTAAATGTCGTTGCCCAGCACGTCGATGCCGACAAAAACAGGGAAATCCACCACATCGATACGCCTGAGCGCTTCGGTGCCCAATTCATCATATGCCAAGGTCTGGCACGATTCTATGCACTTCGCAAGATACGCAGCAGCGCCGCCCACGGCCACGAAATACACTGCGCCATTACGCACGCAGGCATCCTTCACCGCCTGCGAGCGAGTGCCTTTGCCCATGGTTGCCGCCAAGCCGCAATCCATCAAATGGGGCGCGGCGAAGTCCATGCGCGAAGCGGTAGTAGGGCCGATGGCACCGAACGGACGACCTGCCGCCGAAGGCGTGGGGCCGGCATAGAAAATAGTCTGGCCTTCCAGGCCATAGGGAAGCTGGGCGCTTTCGCCCATTTCTTCCAGAAGGCGCTGATGGCCGGCGTCACGCAAGGTAAACATAGGGCCGCTCAGCAAAAGCGCCTGGCCGGCACGCAGCTCGCGTGCCTCTTCAGGCTTCAGGGGAAGCTGAACGCGAATAGGATCCTGAGGCATGGCTACTCCCCTTCCTTCAGTTCGGTGAGGGGAATATCGATGGTGCCGCGGCGCGTGGCCGAGCAGCTCATGTTAACCGCAACAGGCAGGGCGGCAATGTGGCACGGAGCCGTGGCAACGCGCACGCCCAAGGCGGTGGTGTTGCCACCCAGCGCGCCAGCGCCGATGCCGGTTGCGTTGATGGCGGAAAGAAGCTCGGCTTCGAATGCCGCAGCTTCGGGGTTGGGGTTGGTGGTGCCCAGCGGACGCATAAGGGCGCGCTTGGCCAAGCCGCCAACCTTATCGAACGTGGCACCAACGCCCACGCCCACCACCAAGGGCGGGCAGGCGTTGGCGGCCTTTTCACGTACGCATTTCAAGACAGTGTCGATTACGCCCTGTTTGCCATCACCCGGCGTGAGCATAACCACGCGGCTGGCGTTGTCGGAGCCGCCGCCCTTCAGCATCACGTGCAAGCGGCACACACCCGGCTCGTCTACGAAATGCACTTCACAGAATGCCGGAGTGTTGTCCTGCGTATTGCTGCGATCGAACAGGGCATCCTTCACCACCGACTTGCGCAAGCGCGCATCGGTATAGGCCTTGCCCACTGCAGCATTTACACGCGAAAACACGTTGCCGGGAACCAGCACATCGGGGCCGGCCTCCAGGCAAACCCACACCGTGCCCGTATCCTGGCAGATGGGCACGCAGTCATCGGCGGCCACGCAGGCGTTCTTCACCAACTGGTCGAGCACAACGCGGGCGCGCTCGCCGGTTTCCATTTCGCGCGCCGCAACCAAGCCCGACAGAATATCATCGGGCACGCGGGTTGCCAGCTGCGGGATAAACGGCAAAAGAGCCGCTTCGATGCTTTCAGGGGTTACCGTCTTCACGTGCATTCCTTCTTAAAGGTTATTCGGGAAGGTTCTCCAGGCCCTTCTTAACGCTGGCGGCAGATTCCTGCAGCGCAGCCATCTCTTCATCGGTGAGGTCGAACTCGACGATTTCCTCAACGCCGTTCTTGCCCAAGCGAACAGGGATGTTCATGTACAGGTCGTTCAGGCCGTACTCGCCGTCGATGTAGGCGCAAACGCTCAGAACCTCCTTGGAGTCGGTAAGGATTGCCTCAACCATCTTGGCGATGGAAGCGCCAGGTGCGTAGTAAGCGGAGCCCGTCTTCAGGAAGGCAACAACCTCGGCGCCGCCCTTGGTGCAGCGCTTGGTAACCTCAGCGATTTCCTCTTCGCTCAGAAGCTCGGTGATGGGAGTGCCCTTCACCGTGGTGAAGCGGGGCCAGCAAACCATGCCCTCGCCGTGAGCGCCCAGAGCCCAAGCGGTTACATCGGCCGGGTCGCAGCCCAGCTTTTCGCACACGGCGAAGGAAAGGCGGGAAGAGTCCAGCACGCCGCCCATGCCCATAAGACGGTTAGAAGGCAGGCCAGACTTCTTGAATGCCAGGTAGGTCATAACGTCGAGCGGGTTGGTTACGCAGATGTAGATTGCGTTCGGGGAAGCAGCCATGGCCTGCTCGATTACCGAAGACATGATGCCGGAGTTAACGCCCAGAAGGTCTTCACGGGTCATGCCGGGCTTGCGGGCAATACCTGCGGTGATAACCACGATGTCGGAATCGGCGGTTGCGGCGTAATCGTTGGTGCCGGTTACGTTAACGGTGAACTTTTCCACCGAGCGCATATGCATCATGTCGAGCGCCTTGCCCTGGGGCAAGCCCTCTGCGACGTCTACCAAAACGACGTCGGCCAAGTTCTTGGATGCGATGATGTGCGCAGCGGTTGCGCCTACGTTGCCTGCACCTACGATAGTGACCTTGCTCATTGTTCCTCCTGAACGGTTTTTGCTTGTTCGCGCCGCTTAGGGCACGTATGGATTCATCTTACTCTTAATGCCCTTGGCGCGCACCGCAAGCACAGGGAAAACGAAGGCGCCCCACACCTGGGGCGCCTTGGCAAAAGCCTGACCGTTATTTCTTGGCCGTGCTCTTCTTTGCAGTGGTCTTTTTGGCCGTGGTTTTCTTCGCCGTGGTTTTGCGCTTGGCAGCCGGCTTCTTGCCTGCCGCCTTGGCCGCGGCCTTTTCCGCTTTCTTCTTTGCGGCCTCTTCCTTGGCCGGGCAGTTGAAGTTGGGGCACAGCTTCCACGGGCCGCGCTGCGTGGTGACTATCACCATGGGCGCGCCGCAGCTTTCGCACACTTCTTCGGTGGCGGTAAGCTTGCCGTACTGAGGCAGCGGATAGCCCGTTTCGCACTCGTCGTAGTTTTCGCAGCGGATGAAGCGCTTCAACGTACGCGGGTTCTTGCGGGCGATGAGCTTCTTGGTAAGGCCCTTTTCCTTGCAGGTGGGGCAAACGCCCACTTCAAGGTCGGGCTCTTTGTTGGTTTCGCACATCGGGTCGATGCACAGAACGCGCGGCTTGGAACGGAAGGCGGTTACCTTGATCTGCGGCATGCCGCAAGTGGGGCACTTTTCTTCCAGCGCTTCGATCTTGCCCTTGGGAAGCGGGTAGGTAACATCGCAATCGGGCCAACCAGCGCAGCCGATGAACATAGAGCGCGTCTTCTGAGAAGAGCGCAGCTGCAGGTCTTTGCCGCACTTGGGGCACGGGCCCACGTAAGCATCGGCAGCCACAGCGTCAGCCAGGGCATCCTTTACCTCTTCCGAATGCGGAAGAAGGTTGGCCAGCTGTTCGGAAAGAAGGTTGCGGGAATTGGTAACCACTTCGCCCTTGGTTTTCTGACCTTCGGCGATGTTGTCCATTTCCTCTTCCAGCTCGGCCGTCATCTGCGGGTGCGTGATGTGCGGAGCAAACTTGTCCAGCGCATCGCACACTGCCATGCCCAGCTGACTGGGCTCGATAGGGTCGTTCTGCACGTACTTCACCGTGTACAGGCG
>CAZQWR010000052.1:0-10882 GCA_964597085.1 uncultured Cryptobacterium sp. | reverse complement strand
CGTACCAGCAGCCATAGAAACCGTTGGGCCAATTTGCATCAGAATCACTGTGTAGCCAAACACCAGCACTACAAAAGTTCTAATTTGCTCTGGAACAAAATGCGTAACCGCAGCAAACACTGCCATACCTATCAACATGCCCAAAAGCTGCTTGCCCATCATCTGCATGGTCTCATCGCGGTAGGTGTTCATCATCAGGAAAGACGTAATGGGAATCCATGCACCAAAACGCGTGTCCAAAAACGCCAGCATGATTTCAGAAACCGCGAAGGAAACAGCCACAATCAGCGAAAGTTGCAAGGCGAATCGCAACTGGGAATTCTTCAGGTTGAAGTTTTCCTTAACAAAACGCAGGCGATATCGAAGCCCCCAAACAAAGGGGGTGGAATTGTCTCGAGAAGCCTTACTGTTCCGCAAGGTATGGAGCATAGCCTCAAGTGTTGCACGCCAAGCGGTATCGTGCTCGCCATCTGCCAGAATGTGCAGCTCTAAAAACTGCTCCAGCGAATCCACCATGGCACGAACCTGAACAATGCGCCCCTGCCCAAAACCTAAAAACACCTCAGAAAGATCCAGCAAGTACCGCTGCTCGGCGGGGCCCATATGCTCAACGTTGCGCGAAGCGGCATTGATCATATCGGCCACTTGCTCTGCGCACGCCAATAGCTGGAAGGTGTACTTTTGCCTACCGCTCAGCACACCACCCTGCCGAAACACATTCCCGTATTCTTTGTTGCAATACTCTTGGGCAATTCCGTAAACGCGATGTGGATCCAAGTTCGAGGTTTCGCCATTCGACAGGTCGATGAGCTGAAAGCCAATGTCGTCAAAGGCCCGCATAACGAATTCTCGATCGGAAACAATCTCGTTTCTCGTCGCAATCGAGCGCATGAAATAGATGAAACCTGTAGTGCACGCAATTGCAAACAGCGTTGCCAACATGCGCATAGGAATCTCGGCTGCGCTGATGGGGTATATCTCCAACAGCAAAAAGCCCAGGCCAAGCATAAAAAAGTTTCGCGGCAGGTAGTCGTCGGAATTCAGCAAGGTAATGCCAAACATATACAAGGCGCTTACGCATACCAGCAATATTGAGCTCAAGCCAGCCAGCGAAGAGCATAGGCTCATTATTAAGAACAAGCAGGCGTGCTTAAGATAGTTTGCGAACGAAAGCCCCGCAGACTCAACCATAGTTCGTGCAAAGCTCTGGAATACGATTCCAAGCAGTGCATCCTCGACGCCAAACAAATTAAGCTCAACAAAAAACAGCGCAACAAGAAATACCACGTAGGGAATAACCCCAGGTATCCTCTTCAGCATGCGCCGCTCCTTCGCCCGTTCCAAGCTGTCATCGGAAAGCTTAGGTTACGCTTTTTAAAGAACCGATCAACCCAAAACAAAAACTGGTCACGGGTGCGCCACAAAGAATTCGCAGTCCATCTGCAAACAGCGGTTAATCTCGAAGCAACCCCTACTCCACGGCCCCATTCAAATCAAACCTATTGCACGATGAGTCCCACTTAAGGCTTCCTGCCAAAGAAATGATATTTTCTACTGCACGCGTTTTATGAGCGCTCTTACGATAAATCAGAAATACCGGATGAAATCCAGGCTCAACTTCCTCAATCGGAACCGTAACAAGATGCGGGAATGGAGCCAGCCCTAAAGTATCAAGGGTAATGCCAACCAGCTCTGGACCAACGGCCACCACGCTGCCCAAGGTGATTTCGTCATCACACCACTGACACACCTTAAGGCCGTATTCTTCCATCAGCTTCTGAACCTCTTCACCAACAGGCGTTTCAGGGCGATAGGTAACTATTTCCGTGTCTTTAAATTCCGAAAGGGAAACAGATTCTCTAGAAGCCAAGGGGTTTTCCTCGTGCACCAAAACAACCAAGTTCTGCTTCAATACAGGAACAAACTCCAGGTCGGGTCTATTTTCCACGTACGCACCGATAACAATATCGTACGTACCGTCTTCAAGGTTCTCCAGCAAGCCCTGCGTTAGCCCTTGGTACAGGCGAACGTCAACATGGGTGCCATAGCGATTTCGATACTCGCGCAACAAAGCAGGCAGATAATCAGCTTGAAGGGTGAAGATCGTTCCAATGTCGATGGTACCCGAAAGACTGTTCGCATGCTCTTGAGCAACCTGGATGCCTTTATCGATAACATCCAAGCCTTCAGAAACATACTCGTTGAACTCTCGACCGAACTTGGTCAAACGCACATTGCGACCATGCTGCTCAAATAGCGGCACGCCAAGCTCGCCTTCCAGCTGCTTGATGGAATTAGAAAGCGCAGGCTGCGTAATAAACAGCTCTTCTGCCGCCCTTGTGAAATGCTGCACTTGGGCAAGTTTTCTGAAATACCTGAGCTGAGAAAGATTCATAACGTTCCCCCTATAGCCCTTTGGAAAATTAATAAGGGCCTCCGCCCATTTTATAGGACGGAGGCCCTTAAGGTGCCAAAGTTCTAGAAGAACGCTAGCCGAGCACTTCCTAGTGGAGGTACTCGATGCGGCCACCATGCTTCTCGCACTCGCGAGCGATGGTGATGCGCTGTACGGTAGGAGCACCTTCCTCGAGCCACATTGCGCGGCAGTCGCGGTAAAGACGCTCGGTCGGGCCGTAAGGAGAATCCTCGAAGTAGCCGTCGCCACCGAAGATCTCGAGCATTTCATCGGATACCAGACGAACAGTGTCGATGGAGAGGAGCTTAGCAATAGCAGCCTTCTCGTCAACATACTCGTTGTTCTGGTCGATATCGAAGTCGCGAGCGAAGTCATAAACTACGCAGCGCAGAGCATGGATCATCATCTGCATGTTAGCGATCTTCATCTTGATAGCCTGACGCTTGATGATCGGCTTACCGAAGGTTACGCGGTCAGCAGCGCGCTTGAGGGAGATCTCGAGCATACGCTGAGCCATACCGAGGTTGGAGCATGCGATATGAACGCGAGAAACGCTCAGAGAGTGGATAGCCACTTCCATGCCCTGACCCTCTTTGCCGAGGAGGTGCTTAGGCTCAAGCTTAACATTGGTGAACTTGAGACCAGCATGACCAGCACCCTTGCAGCCCATCATGTGAGGCATAGGGATGATCTCGAAGCCGGGAGCATCGTTGGGAACGATGAATGCGGAAAGACGGGAGTCCTTGTCGCTCTCAGGATCGGTTACAGCGATTACGTAGGTGTAATCGGAGCAGTCGGTGTGAGAAATGAGCCACTTCTCGCCGTTCAGGATGTAGGAGCCGTCAGCCTGCTTCTCAGCAGTGGTGTGCAGGTCAGCGCCAGTGCCGCCGGTCTGCTCAGTGATGGCGAAGTTGCAGTAGCAGGACTTGTCCTGGAACTTCGTCATGAGCTCGTCCTTCATTTCCTTGGTACCGTAGTCCTCAAGGATGCGCCAGTTCATGTCAGCGGCATGATGGAGATGCATACGCATTCCGCCAGGGCCACGAGAGAACTCTTCCTGAACCTTCAGGATCTCGAGCTCGTTGAGGTTCCATCCACCGTACTCTTCGGGAAGATAGAAACGATAGAGGTCGTTCTCCTTGGCGAGTTCATAGAACTTCTCCGGGAACGTGTTGGTTACCTCGATCTCCTTCTGCATCTCGTCGAACGGGCCTTCGGCCAGCTCGCGAATCTGCTTGAGATATGCCTGGAACTGTTCATCCGTAATAGTTGCTTTAGGATTCATTGGTCCCCCTAACCTTCTCTCGGTTACCTTCAAGCTTTCTTGCTTGCTTGCTTTTATTTTACGGTGAACAGGTTCAAATTCTAATTCCTAAGGATATTGATTTTTTACAAAAGCTATAAGCGCCATGAATAGCTAGCTCCGATTCCCCCTGGTACCTCCTCTTTGTCAAGCAAAACACTATTCATTTCGCAAACGTTTAAAACATGTTTTACAAAGCTCCGCACATAAAAAAGGAACGCCCCTTTCGGAGCGTTCCCTGTTCGCAAGTATTTGCTGTCTGCTTATTTAGCAGGAGCAACCGGTGCGCGGTCCTCTTCAGGCTCGATGTCGTCGCCCAGACGAATGCCACCCTCAGCCTTAAGACGAGCGATGGTTGCGTCGTCAGCGCCAACCTTCTTGAGGTACTCTGCAGTGTCGCCACCGAGTACAGAAACCTCTTCAAAGTCAGCGATGTTCACCGGAATGGTGGACAGGTGATGCGGCAGACCGGTCTGAAGAACGCGGCCAACACGGGGGAAGTCAACCCATGCAAGAGCCTCAGGGTTCTCACGAGTGATCTGCTCAACAGCCTCAGACTTGGAGTTCACCTTAGCGATGCAGAAGTCCTTGTCCTCAAGCCATTCCATCCACTCTGCCAGCGGCTTGGACTTGATAACGTCCTCTACAACCTTGAAGGACTCGGGAGCCTCCCAGCGGCGCTTCAAGCCATCACCCTTGATCTCGGGATGACCGATTGCGTCGCAGAAGGGCTGCCAGAACTTGCCCTCAACCATACCAAGTGCGAGCTTGCCGCCATCAGCGGTCTCGTACACGTTGTAAGCAACGGAAGGATACTCGAGGTCGTCACGCTTGCACTCGCCGTCGTTGAAGCACCAGCGTGCATCCAGCAGAGAGTTCCACCATACGAAGCAGTCGAACATGGAGGTATCGATGTAAGTACCCTTGCCAGTCTGCTCGCGGGCATACAGAGCAGCGAGGATTGCCTGACCTGCAACCATGCCAGAGGAAAGGTCGCACAGGTGCAGCGGAGAAGTGCCGCCGTGGTTTACGGACAGGTAACCGCTGGTGGCCTGCATGTTCAGGTCATGCTGAGCCTTCTTGGAGCGAGGATCGTCTGCACCATAACCGGAAATGGAGCAGTAGATGATCTTCGGGTTGATAGCGTTGATGGTGTCATAGTCGATACCGAGCTTCTTGGTAACGCCAGGACGGAAGGACTCAACGATAACGTCGGCTTCCTTGGCCATCTTCTTGAACCACTCAACAACTTCCTCGTTCTTGAGGTTCAGGGAAACGGACTTCTTGTTACGGCCCAGAGCGGTTACGTAATAAGAAATGCCATGGCCCTTGGTGGGATAGTCGTGACGCATGAAGTCGCCAAGACCGGTGTCTTCGCACTTGATTACGGTAGCACCGAGGTCAGCAAGAACCTGGGTTGCATAGCCGCCGGGGAGGTAACGAGAAAAGTCGAGTACCGTCAGGCCAGAAAAGGGGGTGTTAGCACGTGCCATGTTTTAATTCCTTCCTTAGTCCCTCTTGGAGTTGGGGCCGTAGCTAGGCTCCAGTACGGATGCGGGCAGCGGATCGCCGGTGTAGCACATTACTGCGCCTTCCTCGACCAGCTTGTCAACGGTTGCATCGTCGTAGCCATACTCGTTCAGGATCTTGCGGGTGTCGTAACCGGTGGGGCGAGAACGCTTCAGAACCGGGTCGCCGATAGATGCCAGACGGAACGGCATGGTGGTGATGACGTAATCCTCTTCCTCACCGAAGGGGCTGGAAGGACCCTGCTTCTCATACTTAACGTAGCGGAGCTGGTCGTTAGCGAATGCTTCCTGGTCAGACAGAACGTCCTTGACGGTCTGAATCTTCTCGAACGGAATGTCGTTCTCGCGGAAGCGCTTCTCGAGTTCAGCGTAAGAGAACTTCTTGCATGCCTGGTGCATTGCAGCTACAACCTCAACGTACTTGCCGTTGTCTGCCAATGCCTCGAGCGTGTTGTACTCTTCATCGGTGAAGTACTTGGGATCCATTTCCAGGGTCTCGAATACGAGCTTGCAGTACTTGTTGTAGTTACCGAAGCACATGAGGAACCAGATGCCATCGGAAGATACATAAGAGTTGTTAGTGGGGCACTTTGCCTCCATGCGGTCCTTCGGGTAGTCGCAACCCTGCTGCTGAGCAATCAGTGCAGAGGTCATGCCCCAAGTGCCTACATGATACAGAGAGCCGGTAACCTTATCGCCCTGACCGGTGCGGAGTGCGCCCGCGTAAGCACCAAGGATGCCTGCGGTAAGTGCACAGCCGGTGTTCCAGTCGCCGAAGGCGATAGGAGAGTTGCCGGGCTCGTAGGAAGCGTTGTTCTGAGGAATAGCGCTAACGAAGCCGGAGCGAGCTGCGAATGCGGTTGCGTCAAAGCCCTTTGCGTCCTTCATGGGGCCGAATTCGCCATAGCCGCGGTTCTGAGCCCAAACAAGACGAGGGAACTTCTCGTGCAGAGTCTCGTAGTCGAGACCAAGGCGCTTCAGCGCGCCAGAACGAAGAGAGGTCAGGAAGATATCAGCGGTCTCCAGAAGGTGGTACATAACCTTCAGGCCCTCTTCGTTCTTGCAGTTAATTGCGGTCCATTCCTTGTTGAAGGAACCGCAGTCATATGCAACGTCGTCAAACTCGGTGCGGAAAGCCATGCCCCAAGCCATGCCCTGGGTACGCTGTTCGTCACCAGTGAAGGGCTCTACCTTGATAACGGTTGCGCCCATTTCTGCCAGAGCTCGACCAGCGGCCGGACCGGCAGCGTACTGGGTGAGTTCAACAACCTTAACTCCTTGCAAACCTGCCATAAGTTATCTCCTTAGGTTTGTTGTTTTACAAATAAGTTCAAGTTTTAACACCTGAACAAGAAAAGGGTGCCGGCACCGATGGTGTCAGCACCCCAATAATCAACTTGCTTGCGAGTTCACGCAGCTTGTTGGCAAGCCGTTACGGCTTGAGGATAACGCGGAGACCCTCGCCAGACTCGATGAACTCCATGCCCTTACGCCAATCAGACAGCGGAAGCTCCATGTTGGAGATCAGGGAGATGTCCAGGCCGTTGGCCAGCAGGCTCAGAGCCTGACGCCAATGCTTACGCTCGTAAGCACGGTTGCCGATGATGCTGATCTGACGCATTGCGATCTGGGTCATAGGAATTGCAGAGGGCTTTGCGGGCAGACCAGTGATGCCGATGCGGCCACCCTTGGCTACCATCTGTACAGCCTGCTCAGATACGGTCCAGTGACCTGCAGCGTCGAATACGCACTCGGGGCCCTTGCCGCCGGTGAGTTCCTTGACCTTCTCAACTACGTCGCACTGAGAGCCGTTAACGGTGATTGCACCGAGCTGCTCTGCAACCTTGAAACGCTTTGCGTCAGCATCGAGGCCGGTAACGATAACCTTGCGGATGCCGCGAGCCTGCTTGAGCAGGGCAACCATGAGCAGACCGATAGCGCCAGGGCCGATTACTACAGCGGTCTCGCCGATCTGGGGGTTAACGCGCTCAACAGCGTTCATTGCAACACAGAGAGGCTCGAGAAGAGCGCCCTGAGTGAAGGTTACATCGTCGGGCATAGGAATAACGTTGGTGCCGCGGATTGCCATGTACTTGGCGAATGCGCCGGGCAGGTCGGTGCCGTAGAACGGACGATTGTCGCAGATGTTAACTTCACCGCGGTCGCAGTACTCGCAGGTGTTGTCGAACAGAACGGGGTTAGCGGTTACGCGCATGCCCACCTTGAGGTTCTTAGGAGCGTTGGGGCCAACCTCGGCGATAACGCCAGAGAACTCATGACCGAATACAGCAGGATACTGGATGTCGTAAGAGTCTGCGATTGCAGGGTTCCAACGATACAGAGAGTGGTCGGTGCCGCAGATGCCGCATGCCTTGATCTCCATCAGTACTTCGTCATCCTTGATTTGGGGGATGTCGAAATCCTCAACATACTGCATTGCATCGGGCTCAGCAGCGGTCTTGAGAAGAGCGTTCATCTTACCTTCCATGGATACTTCCTTTCTGAGAACTTAGATAGAACGAAAACGGGCGGCTAAGCCACACGGCATAAGCCGCCCGTGCACAGTTTCGAGTTACTGGATAGACCAGCCACCGTCGAGAACCAGAGTCTGACCGGTGGTGTACTCGGTAACAGGCAGAACGAGGTGCAGAATAGCAGAAGCCATTTCATCCAGGGTGCCGGTGTAGTTCGGCAGGGGCGTGCGGCTCTTAACGTAAGCTTCCTGCTGAGGCTGCTCTTCGAATACCTTGGCAACCATGGGAGTGTAAACATAGCCAGGAGCGATGCCGTTTACCAGGATCTGCTTCTTGGCGAAGTCAACAGCCAGAGCGCGAACCATGCCCATTACGCCAGCCTTAGCGGTGCAGTAAGGAGCAATGTTCTCCATAGCGTTGATGCCGCGAGCGGATGCTACAACAACCATCTTGCCGTGTACGCCCTTAGCCTCCATTGCGCGAGCAACGGAAGTCATAAGGAAGAAGTTGCCCTTCAGGTTAATGCTGAACAGCTTGTCCCACTGCTCGGGCTTAACGTCTACAGCGTTCATGCGGGGAAGAGCAATACCAGCGGAGGAAACGAGAATGTCGATCTGGCCGTAGTTCTCTTCAGCGACCTTGATCACATTGTCGATGGACTCCTGGCTGGTTACGTCGCAAGCAACGCCAACAGCGTTAGCACCCTCGGCCTTAAGAGCCTCGGCAACTTCCAGGCAGCCAGCCTCGGGAACGCCAGCGATTACCATGTTAGCGCCTGCTGCAGCAATGGCCTCAGCAGCGGCCTTGCCGATGCCGGAGTTACCACCTACGACGACAGCGCACTTACCTGCGAGATGCTCCTGCGGCTGCTTTGCGAACCAATTCTTGGACATAAAAACCCTCCTCTTGATGGGCCAAGGAAGCCGATCCTCTTTCCGACTTCCTTGAATTACCGGATTTCATTTCGACTCCGTTTCCGAAGCCATAAATATGTTCGCCCAGATTTTCGAGGTGGTCTAATTGCCGAACGATGGCATTTGATAGGTAACGGGAATTATATATAACACGTTCTATCAATCAGTTGAAACCGATAGAACACGTTATATGCTTTTGAATGTTTTTACCCAAATTTAAGCAGATCAATAGATTAGAACCTGTTCATTCATTCGTATCTTATTGATTCGTGAACACGTTCACGAATCCTACCGCATGCAAGCCATTCATTTCGACCATCCATGCTTCCGAAATAGTTGGGCACAGGCTATGGGACAAATGGACATGCAGCGCAATAGCCTCTATTTCGTAAACATCGCAGCATTTTCGCACCCTTGGGGTGTTCCGCCCAAGCAAAACCCCAGACACCAAATACATTACGAAAAAGAAAGTACCACCAACCGCTATAAAGCCATGTGCGCATGTATGTATAAGAGTTCAAATTTCTAGCTTTGGAATCAGCATGTTCCGCCCGATACGCTCATACCCCTAGCAACAAAAGCCTAGAACTAACCAATAAAGACGCACCGTCCCATACCTTCCACAATGGAAATAAAAAAAGCCCCGCAAAAAGCGGGGCCAAGAAGTTGCATATACATAGAGAAAGAATCAGTCCTCTTTAGAGGCATTCATGTAATACTCCTCCAGCGGAACAACGCCAGCGGGGAACTTGATGTGCCTTTGGGTGAACTTAATGAACTCTTCAACCAAATGGGAATGGAACGACTTCTTGTTGTAACCAAGATAGATGATATGGAAAGGCTCCTGAAGCTCTTCAATAGGGAGAGTGACGAAATTATCCAGCGAAAGATCGTCCAAAGTCTCGAGAATTACCGCAACGGTTTTCCGATCAGACGCAACAAGCGTAGCGGCACTGATCTCATCGTTGAAGCCCTGCACGACATCAAGATCATATTTTTTGAAAAAACCGTCAAAGATGGTGTTTGCATACGATTGCGAACGATAGGAGGTGAGCGTAATGCCCTTCAAATCGTTAAGGGAAATCATTTCGCGATTGGCCAACTCGTTATGGGAATTAACAGCAAGCACGCAATTCTGAGAAAACTGCGGCACAAACTCAATGTCGTCGTAACCTGAGAGCTTGCCGCAAAAAACTACATCAAACTTGCCATCGTTTAAGCCCTTCAAGCATTCATAAGTGGTTCCCTGATAAATATCAAACACCACATCGTCACCGAAAGCACCCTTGAAAGTGCTAAGCAAGCGTGGCAGATAATTACGCTGGATACTAATAACTGTACCGATGCGAATACGACCGCTTAAGCCAGAGTTATAGGCACGCATAATCTCAACGGCTTTATCGATCTCATCAAGCGCCATACAAATATGTTTGTTGAATTCCTCACCATATTCGGTAAGTCGAACATTGCGGCCTACACGCTCAAAGAACGGAACGCCAATTTCTTTCTCAAGGTTCTTAATAGAGTTGGAAAGAGAAGGCTGTGTGATATAGAGAGCTTCAGCGGCCTTGCCATAGTGTTCAAATTTGGCCAAAGTTCGAAAATAGTACAACTGCGCTAAGTTCATATTGCCCTCGTTCTTATATATAGTTGGACCCTTTATTTGAAAAGAAGAAAGAGCCTTGCTAATACAGGTGATGCAAGCAGAAATTTTAGCAGAATTCCATAGCGAAATTGAATGAATCGGTAATTAGTACACAAGTTAGATTATTTCCAAATGGAAAAACACCTTAATAACCAGGCAAAACGATTTAAATGTTGCAACGAATTAAACCGGAACAGAGATATATGGGCCACTTATAGCTGTAGGCTATGGATTTTTAAGCCAATAGACAACTGCAAAACGCATTGAAAACAAAGTAACCGGCTTAAGAGCGAGCACACGCCTCAAAACACGCTCCGTTTTAAGCAATCTCTCGAAATATGCTCCAACCAAAAAGGAAAAAACTAGAAAAGAAGCAGCAGTAAGCAAAGAGAAAGCCCAGCGAAGAGGCCGACATGCAGGCGCCATGGCCCTTGCATGGTCAACCAGGCGGCAAGGGAACGAGAGCGGGCGATGCAGGCACCCGCCAGAGAACCGTCGCCCGCCCGCCGGCGCGGCGCTTGCCCGGCCCGCCAGGCGGCAGCGGAGCGATGCAGGCACCCGGCACGGATCCGCCGCATGCCCCGGCGGCGCATCGCAGGCA
>CAZQWR010000051.1:0-10971 GCA_964597085.1 uncultured Cryptobacterium sp. | reverse complement strand
CCGAGCCCGCCGAACCCGCCGCTGCCGCCGAGCCAGCTCCAGCTGGCCCCACCGCCGAACCCGCCGCTGCCGCCGAGCCCGCCGCAGCGGCCGAAGCGTCCGCCGAGGAAGAGCCCTTTTTCGGCAAGGGCGAAATGGCCATTTCCATGGTGTTCGGCATTGTGCTGGGCGTTGCCTTGTTCGTCTTGTTGCCTGCGTTGGCATCGAACGTGCTGGTGGGCGAATACGAGCAAAGCCCGCTGGCCTGGAACATTGTGGACGGCGTAATGCGCGTGGCCATCTTCGTGTTCTACGTGTGGCTCATCGGCCGCATGAAAGACATCAAGCGCATGTTTTCCTACCACGGTGCCGAGCACAAAACCATCCACTGTTATGAGCACGGCCTTGAACTTACGCCTGAAAACGCGCGCCAGTTCCCGCGCCTGCACGTGCGCTGCGGCACGGCGTTCCTCATCATGGTTATGATCATTGCCATCTTGGTGTACACCATCATTCCGCTGAACCTGCTCATTGCCAGCTGGGGCATAAGCGGCCCCGCTGCGTTTGCTCTGCTCATTGTTGTGCGCATTCTGTTCATGCCGCTCATTGCCGGCATTTCGTACGAGATTACGGTGAAGTGGGCGGGCAGCCGTCCCAATAACCCGGTGGTGCGCGTGGTTCTGTGGCCTGGTATGCAGATGCAGCGCCTAACCACCAACGAGCCCGACGATTCCATGCTGGAATGCGCCATCAAAGCAATGCAATTGGTGGTTCAACGCGAAGAAGCCGAAGCGGCAAAGCCGGCTGACGCCTAGCGGCCGAAGCGGCACAGCGGTCCGACGTTCAGCGGGTCGAATCTGTCGGGCAGAGTCCTAGTGGGTTGAAGCCGCCCAGGTCGAATCCTGGCGGGTCGAAGCCCTTTCGGCCAAATTCTATAGCGGGCAAATTTGTTCCAGTTGAATTCTGGTAGCCCGAAGCGGCTTGGACTCTCTGTCTGAACCGGCTCGGTTACGCGGCGGGATTGGTTTGGTTGGACGGCGGGGTGGCTTGGTAGCTCTGCCCGTACCAGCTTGGTCACTCTGGCCGTACCAGCTTGGTCGCTCTGTGGGAACCGGCTTGCGCTCTACAGGAATTGGCCGCGAACTTGCCAGAAGGCTACGGCGCTGGCGGCGGCAACGTTTAGGGAATCAACCCCGTGCGCCATGGGAATCTTCACGGTGCAATCGCATGCGGCAATGGTGCTGTGCGCCAGCCCGTCGCCTTCGGTGCCCAGCACCAGTGCCAGCTTTTCGGCACTTGCCACCTGCGGGTTTTGCAGCGCGATGGAGTCTTCCTCCAGCGCCAGGGCGGCCACGGTGAAGCCCAGGCTCTGCAGCAGCGGCACGCCTTGCGCAGCCCAATTACGCTCGGTGCCGATGCGCGTCCACGGCACCTGGAACACCGTTCCCATGGAAACGCGGTTGGCGCGCCGGTAGAACGGGTCGTGGCAGCCGGGCGTAACCAGCACGGCGTCCATGCCCAGTGCCGCAGCGCTGCGGAAGATGGCGCCGATGTTGGTGAAATTGGTAACGTCTTCCAGCACTGCTACGCGCGTTGCGTTTTGCAGCAGTTCCGAAACCGTTGGCATGGCGGGGCGATGGAACGCCGCCAGCGGCCCGCGCGTGCGCTCGTAGCCGGTAAACTCGTGCACCTGTTGGCGCGTGCCCATGAACAGGGGAGTGCCGGGTGCCGCAGCCTCAACGCGCGCCAACAGCTCACGGCTGGGCTCAATCCAGCGCTGGTCGGTGAGCAGCGCAAACGGTACCAGCCCGGCATCCATGGCGCGATCAATCACGTTGCGGCTCTCCGCCACGAACAGCCCTTCATCCGAAACCTCCGCGTCAGTTGCCAAGCGCAGGCCCACCAACTGCTTCGGGTCGCGCAGCTCGGCATCGGTCATCCTGGAAAACACGCGAAGGCGCGCATCGTTTAAATCCTGAAGTTCAATAAGCGCCATGTTGCCTCCTTGTGTTCGGATTCGAGCGTTTCCGTTTCGCCTTTCATTCGCCAGCTTAGCGTACATTTCGTCTGTCATGCGCGGCCGCCCCGTGCTCCGCTTTCGCTGGCTTGCTGCAGCGTAGCCTTGCCTTGCTCGCTGCGACGCGATGAACTTCGAATTTCATCGCCCCTGATGGCGTACTGGCATATTCGTATGCTGCATTGCGCCTGCTGCAACGTCCGACCGCCGCGCCTAACTCGCCGCCGCGCCGAGTCTACCAGCGCCGCGCTCGCTACCTCGCAAAATGTAGCTTGGCTGAGCTTAGCCCATGCCGTTCGCGGCTAGCGTTCTATGTGGTAGAATAACGGGTCGGAATTATCACCATCGGAAAGGTAACTATATGTCAGGGCATTCAAAATGGGCAACCACCAAGCACCGCAAGGCAGCTCAGGACGCTAAGCGCTCCGCACTGTTCTCCAAGCTTTCCCGTAACATCACTGTTGCGGCCAAGGAAGGCGGCGACCCCAACCCTGAGAACAACGCTTCCCTGGCAGCCGCTATCGATAAGGCAAAGAGCTACTCCCTGCCTAAGGACAAAATCAAAACCGCTATCGACAAGGCCTTTGGCTCCGGTAAAGACGCCGCCAACTACGAAACCGTAGTGTACGAAGGCTATGGCCCCTGCGGCGTTGCCATCTACTGCGAGGCTCTTACCGACAACCGCAACCGCACCGCAGCCGATGTTCGCGCGGCCTTCAATCACCACGGCGGCAACCTGGGTACCTCCGGTTCCGTTGCCTTCCAGTTCGAAAAGAAGGGCCAGATCCTGGTAGAAAAGGTAATCAAGTCCGAGCAGAAGAAGGTAGCCGATAAGGAAAACGCCGTTGATGAAGACGAATTCATGATGGCAGTTGCCGAAGCTGGCGGCTCCGACTACGAAGACGCCGGCGAAGAGTGGATCGTATACACCGCTCCTACCGACCTTATTGCTGTAAAGAAGGGCCTGGAAGAGCAGGGCATCGAAACCAAGGGCGCTGAGTTCATCATGGAGCCCACCACTCCCACGGAAGTTTCCGCTGGCGATGCCAAGAAGGTTATGCGCCTGGTAGACCGTCTGGAAGAGCTCGAAGATCTTCAGAGCGTTTACCACACCATGGACATCACCGAAGAAATCGCTGCTGCTCTGGAAGAGGAATAAACCTCTAACACGCAAACTTGCGAGCAAAACCCCTCCGCCTGCGTTTTTACGGCGCCTGGCGCGAGGGGTTTTTCTGTGCCTTGAAGTGGGCAGAATGAACGCGTTCACGTACCCTGCGAACCTCCACTTCAAGTACACAAGTTGCCAACCTTGAACTTGCCCGTTTATCTGGCAAAACAATAAATTCACCGCCTGCCGAACGGCTGCTGTATGAAGCGTCGAATTTTATTGCTCAAATATCGTTTGAACCTTGGGTTCCGTGATATAGTTAATCCACTAAAAAGCATTACTCGTACCACTAAACCAAACCACAATGCTTAAAGGGGACCAATCCAACGTGACGCTGGACGCTAAAATTCTCTCGTTTGACGAGGTAAAAGCCCATGGGGCTTCCGCGCCGCGTACCGTTTCCCCTTCGTCTTCATCTCGCCGCGCATACGATAGGTACTCTGCCGCTTTGGGCGAGCAGGATTTTGGTACGCCTGCATTCCTGCCCAATCGTCAGGTTTCCACCAGCCAGGTACAGGCTGGTGCACAGCGCGGCAATCGCAATCAGTTTGTGGGCGCTACCCGCGGCTCTTCCCAGCATGGTTCCCGCTTGGGCAAAAGCTCGCGCAGCGGTTTTGATGAAGGTATAAGTGCAGGTGAGGCTTACTATTCTGGTGAAGCTGGTTACTTCGCCGGCAATGGTGGCCATGGTGGTTCCCGTTTTGGCAATGGCCCTGCTTCCCAGCGCAACTCCCGCGCGGCGGGCAACAGCTCGCGTTATGCAAGCGGCCGTTCCGCGGCGGGTTCGGCTCGTTCCGGCCGCAGCCGCTACGCAACCGAAGGCGGCTTTGAAGGCGGGGCGCGCAATCGCTCTGCCTTTGGCTATTACAACGAGCAGGAAGAGCTGCGCTCTCAACGCTACGACAACGCCTACGATGCCGAAGAGGCACCGCAGCGCAATGCTAAAAACAGTGAAGAAAGCCTGATAGGCAGCCTAAAGAAGAAGTTCCGCTCCGCCAAGGCCGACCGTCAGTTCGACCGCACGGTGGGCGCGCGCGAACGCGCCGAAGCCCAGCGCAGGCAGCAGGGCGAAGCCAGCCGTGCCGCCGTGTACGACATGCGCATGGGCGCAACCCAGCGCCGCAGCTCGCGCATGGCAGAAGAGTCCAAGAAGAAGGGCCCTTCGCTTTCGCTTCCCTTCGGCATTCCTCTGGCCATTCCTGCGCACGTGCCCCAGTGGGCTATGCGCATTGCGGCGGGCGCAGCCGTGTTCGCTTTGGCTGCGGTGGTGCTGTTCCCAGGCTGCCAGAACTACTACAACGAAACGCGTCAACTTCAGCAGTTGCAGGCTGAATACGATGCGCTTGAATCGTACAACGCAAAAATGCAAACCCAGGTAGACTACCTGAACACCGACGAAGGCCTGGAAGATTACGCCCGCAGCGAGCTTGGCTGGGTGCGCTCCGATGAAAAGGTTGTGAACGTGGAAGGCGTAACCTCCACCAGCAACGGCCGCAATACCGAGCGCCTGTACGCCATCACCTCGGGCAGCATAAAGGCCCCCGACACGTGGTACTCCGGCGTATTGGACGTGATATTTGGCTATGGCAGCAACTAGCGCAAAACGAATAGCAGCAATGGACATCGGCACGGTAACGTGCCGATTGTTGTTGGCGCAGGTGGAAGGCACGCAGCTCACCGAATTGGCGCGCTGCTGCGAAATTACCAACCTGGGAATTGGCGTGGATGAAACCGGCGTGCTGCGCGAAGACGCCATCCAGCGCGTTGTGGCGCAAATTGCCGAATACGTGCAGATGGTCAACTCGTTCAAAACGCCGCAGTTCCCCGAAATTCCCATCGTAGCCATGGCAACCAGTGCTTCGCGCGATGCTAAGAACTCTGCCGTGTTGGTAGAAAAGCTTCGCGCGCTTGGCGTGGAGCTTTCGGTAATTGAGGGCCAGCGCGAAGCTGCTCTTTCCTTCCGTGGGGCATCGTGCGGCTTTGAAGGGGAGAACCTTTTGGTGGCCGACATCGGCGGCGGCTCAACCGAAATTGTTATGGGCGTTGGCGGGCAGCAGCCCAAGCTGGCCCATTCCTTCAACATTGGCTGCCGCCGCGTAACCGAGCGCTTTTTGGGCAGCAACCCGCCCACGGCAGAAGAATGCGAAGCGGCCCGTGCCTGGGCGCGCCAGCAGTTTGCCCCGTTCTTTGCCGAAGCGCGTGCGCAGGGCATTAGCATCAGCCGAATTGTTGCGGTTGCGGGCACTGCCACCAGCGTGGTTTCCATCGATAAAAAAATGGTGGAATACAATTCCGCCGAAGTGCATAAAACCACCGTGCCCAAGCAAACCTTGCAGCGCATTTACAGCAATCTGCGCAGCCTGCCGCTGGAACAGCGAAAGCAGGTGGTGGGCTTGGAGCCTGCCCGCGCCAGCGTAATAGTGGCGGGTATGGGCATTCTGCTTGAGGTTCTGGCCGCAGCCCAGTGCGAAAGCTTTACGGTAAGCGAGTCGGACATTCTTCAGGGCATGATACTAGGAGCCTGCGAATAGCGCCCTTATTTTTGCTATGATGGTAGAGCTTGTGTCGTAGGGGTTACCCACCCTGGCACAACGGGGGAGCGTGGCGGAATTGGCATACGCAGCGGACTTAAAATCCGCCGCCTTCGGGCTTGTGGGTTCGAGTCCCACCGCTCCTACCAGTTCTTGGTTTTTTGCAGCCTTGCTGCCAGCGGCGGACGCGGCTGGCCAAGCGGCGGTAAAACCCCAGAACAGCAACATAAAACAAAGCTAACGGAAAGCGTTGATGATGATAGACGTCGCACCTTACATGCAGATCCCCGAAGTGGCCAACTCTATCGCCGAATTCGAGGAATACTGCAAAGCGAAAGAGCCTAGCGCCAAGGCCGGCTCGCCCGAGCTGTTCGAGGCATACCTCAACCGCTACGCGCCCAAAGTGGGCATGATCATCAACGCCTTTATCCCTGCCGGTACCCACCCTGATATGGACAAGTACCTGTACACGCCCCTGAAGAAGTACAGCGAAAACGGCGGCAAGCGTCATCGCCCGCTTATTTGCGTGGCAGCCTGCGCCGCTGTTGGGGGCGATATTCGCCGCAGCTTCAGCTCTGCGGCCGCCATCGAGCATTTCCACACCGCAGCCCTTATCCACGATGATATTGCCGATGAGGCAAGCCTGCGCCGTGGCGAGCCCTGCATGCACCTTACTGAAGGCGAAGGCCTGGCCATCAACGCCGGCGACCTGGCGCTTTCCATCGTAAACGGCATTGTTATGCGCGATGGCCTTCTGGAAGACTCCATGAAGGTAAAGGTTGCCATCGAACTGGTGGCAATGGCGCAGAGCACGGTAGAAGGCCAGGCGCTGGACATTGGTTGGGCGCGCGATGGCCGCTACGACATTTCGCCGGAAGACTACCTGTGCATGGCAACGCACAAAACCGCCCACTACAGCGGCGCTGTGCCCCTGGCCGTTGGCGCAATGGTAGGCGGCGGCACGCCCGAGCAGGTAGAGGCGCTGCGTTCCTACGGCCTTGATACCGGCCTTGCCTTCCAGATTCAGGACGACCTGCTTAACCTGGTGGGCACCAAGGAAGCAAAAGAAAAGGACTACCGAAGCGACATCACCGAAGGCAAGCGCACGCTTGTTGTGGTGCATGCCCTTCAGAACACGAACAAGCGCGAGCGTTTGGTTGAAATTCTTTCCAGCAAGGAAACCGACCCTGCCGTTTTGGAAGAAGCGGTTTCCATCATGCAGGAAGCGGGCAGCATCGAATACGCCCGTGGCTATGCCGAAAAGCTCACTGCCAACGCAAAGCAGCGCCTGGAAGGCGTACTGCCCGAATCCCGCGCGCGCGACCTGCTGGTTTCCATGGCAGATTGGTTCGTAGACCGACTTAAGTAGAGTGCATATATGAATCCCATCAAGAAAAACGACACCGGCGCCGCCGTTGAAGACGTGCAGCGCAGGCTTATAAAGGCTGGCTATTTGGCCGAAACCCAGGCTTCTGGCACGTTCGACAACGCAACCGTTGCCGCCGTGGCAAAGCTGTGCCAAGATGCGGGCATCGAGCCCAGCGAAGAGGTTAACGAAGTTGTTTGGGCCAAGCTGGTAGACGCATCGTTTGAGCTGGGCGACCGCAACCTGTTCTTGCGCGTGCCCTTCTTCCATGGCGCCGACGTGCGCACCTTGCAGGAAGCGCTTTCTGCCTTGGGCTTCACTTGCGGCGAAAACGACGGCATCTTTGGCGCCCACACGGAAGACGCGCTGCGCCGCTTCCAGCTGAACATGGGCCTGCCCACCGATGGCATTGCCGGCGCCTTCACGTTCCGTGCGCTTTTGAACCTGCAGCATTCCTGGAAGGGCAAGCAGAGTTTCAGCCCCATGCCGCGCTTGGGCTTTGCCCGCGCTTCGGAAGTGCTGGAAAACAACCTTATTTGCCTGTTCGGCCTTTCGGATTTCACGCGCTCCGTTGCCGCCCGTATGAGCAACCTGGCGCTTGCCACCAACCCGGCTTCCAAGGTAACCAGCGCCGATTCGCTGTTGGTTGCCCCAGATGGGAAGATGTACTTCGTGCAAATTCTGGTGGGCGCAGAAAAGCCTGCAACCCAGGTGCCCGTGGTAGATTTCCGCGACGAGGAAAGCCTGGCCGAGCGCATTGCCCAGGCTCTGCTGGCCACCAAGCCGGGCAACCGCCGCATTGCGGTGAGCCTGCCAGGCGAAGTGTGGGAAGAAGCGGGCGCCGAGCGTTCCGCCCAGCATTACGCCATTGTTCTGCTGGATGCCCTTTGCGCGGGCCTGGCCGCAGTAGAGCGCAAGTAAACCGTGTGCTTCGTTTGCTATACTTGGAACGCTAAAGGCAATTGAGCAGAAAGGCGTCCATGGAAGCATCAGCTCTTATTCTTGCTGCGGGTGCAGGCACTCGCATGAAATCATCGAAACCCAAGGTTGCGCACGAAATTTTCGGCAAGCCGCTGGTTCGCTGGGTGGTAGACGCAGCGCACGCGGCAGGCGTTGAAAACGTGGTTGGCGTTATCGGCCACGGCCGCGAGGTTGTGCAGCCTCTTCTTGAAGACGTAACCTGTGTGGTTCAGGAACAGCAGCTGGGCACGGCCCATGCCGTTCTGGCCGCCAAGGAAGCACTGGCCGGCCGTACTGGTTCGCTGGTGGTTCTTACGGGCGATTCGCCCCTGGTTCGCGCCGAAACCATTTCCCAGCTTGTTGCCACGCGCGAAGAGGCCAATGCCGCCGTTGTGGTACTTACCATGGAAGCCGCCGACCCCACGGGTTACGGCCGCATCATTCGCGATGCCAACGGCGATGTTCAGGAAATCGTAGAGCAGAAGGACTGCACGCCCGAACAGGCTGCAGTTACCGAATGCAATTCCGGCTTCTACTGCTTCGACATTGAAACCCTGTTTGCCGCGCTGGAAGAAGTTTCCACCGACAACGCGCAGGGCGAATACTACCTTACCGACGTTCTGGGCATTGCCCGCAGCCAGGGCAAGCGCGTGCTTGCGCTGAAGGCCGCGGATGCAACCGAGTGCCTGGGCGTTAATTCCCGCAGCCAGCTGGCTCAGGCCACCAAGGTGCTGCAGCAGCGCATCAACGAAGCGCACATGGCTGCCGGCGTTACCATGTGGGACCCGGCTACCACCTACATTGGCCCCGATGTAACCATCGAGCCCGACGTGGAGCTTATGCCCATGACGTTCTTGCTGGGCAAAACCCATGTTTCCACGGGCAGTGTAATTGGCCCCAATTCCCGCCTTACCAACACCACGGTTGGCCCCAACTGCCAGGTTGAGGAAACGGTGGCCATCGAAACCGTGCTGGAAGCTGAAGTTACCAGCGGCCCGCGCGCTTACCTGCGCCCCGGCACGCACATGTTGGAAGGCTCCAAGGCCGGCACGCACGTAGAAATCAAGAAGTCCACCATTGGCAAGGGCAGCAAGGTGCCGCACCTTTCCTACATTGGCGATACCACCATGGGCGAAGGCGTTAACATCGGCGCCGGCTCCATTACCTGCAACTACGACGGCGAAAAGAAGTGGCCCACCACCATCGGCGACAATTGCTTCGTAGGCAGCGACGTAATGATGGTGGCTCCGGTTAAGCTGGGTGAAAACTCGCTCATCGGCGCCGGTTCGGTAATTACCAAAGACGTTTCCGCGGGGGCCCTTGGCTTGGGCCGTGCGCGCCAAACCGAGATTGAGCATTGGAACGAGAGGAACAAATAATGAGCAACATGACCAAAACCATGGCGATTTTCGCCGGTTCTACTTGCCCTGAACTCGCTGAGGAAATTGCTACGCAGCTGGGCACCACGCTGGGCAACGTAAAGCTCGAAAAGTTTTCCAACGGCGAAATCTACGCGCGCTACCTTGAAAGCGTTCGCGGCGCCGATGTGTTCATTGTGCAGTCCACCAGCACGCCCAACGTTAACGAGGCCATTATGGAGCTGCTCATTATGGCCGATGCCGCCAAGCGCGCTTCTGCCCGCACCATCAACGCGGTTGTGCCCTGCTACGGCTATGCCCGCCAAGACCGCAAGGCCGCTGCCCGCGAGCCCATTACCGCAAAGCTGGTTGCCAACCTTATGAGCGCCGCCGGCATTAACCGCACCATCACCATCGACCTGCACCAGGGCCAGATCCAGGGCTTCTTCGATACCCCGGTAGACCACCTTACCGCGCTGCCCATCTTCGCCGACTACTTCAAGAAGAAGGGCCTTGACCCTGAAAAGCTGTGCGTGGTTAGCCCCGACGTGGGCCGCGCAAAGGCTGCCAAGAAGCTTTCCGATATGATGCACGCCGACCTGGCCATCATGCACAAGGGCCGCCCAGGCCACAACAAGGCTGAAATCACCGCGCTTATCGGCGATGTTTCGGGCAAGGTTTGCATCGTTAACGACGACATGATCGACACGGCAGGCACCCTGTGCGCCGCTGTTGCCACCCTGAAGGAAAAGGGCGCCGAAAAGGTATTCGTGTGCGCAAGCCATCCCATTTTCTCGGGCCCGGCATACGAGCGCATTGCCGCTTCCCAGATTGACGAAGTGGTTGTGTGCAACACCGTTACCGTTCCTACCGAAAAGCAGGTGGGTAAGATCCGCGTAATTTCGGTGGCTCCGCTTCTGGCGCGCGCCATTAGCAACGTGTACGACAACAAGTCGGTTGCTTCTTTGTTCGACCCGGAATTTGCCCTGTAAGCCATGCGCGTAGTTGTAGGTTTAGGCAACCCCGGCGAAGAGTACGCCCATACTCGCCACAATGCAGGCTTCGATACTATCGACCTGTTGGCGGAGCAGTGGGGCGTTACCTACTGGAAGAACACCTGCGGTTCGCTGGTGGGCGAAGGCAAGGTTCGTTTGAACGGCGAGCTTACCAAGGTTGTTTTGGCAAAGCCGCAGAGCTTCATGAACCTTTCCGGCGGCCCGGTTTCGAAGCTGCTGAAGGAATACGATTGCCCGGTTGAAGAGCTTATTGTTGTGCACGACGAGCTGGACATCAGCCCTGGCACCGTAAAGGTGAAGCAGGGCGGTGGGCATGCCGGCCATAACGGCCTGAAGAGCATCATCGAAAAGTGCGGCTCGCGCGATTTCATGCGTGTGCGCTGCGGCATAGGCCGCCCGCCCGGACGCATGAGCGTGGTAGATTTCGTGCTGGCTGTTCCGAAGAAGGAAGCCATGGATAGTTTCCAGGCGGCCACGCAGCGCAGCGCCGAAGCAGTGGAATCGCTGCTGGAAAAAGGTCTGGCGCGCACCCAGGACGTATTCAACCAAAAGTAACCAAATTGGCTCCCAACCGGG
>CAZQWR010000050.1:4461-11080 GCA_964597085.1 uncultured Cryptobacterium sp. | reverse complement strand
GCCTGAGGTGCCCCAGGTTCGTGGGCTCGCAGAGGCGTGGCGTACTAAGGTACGCGAGCCTCTGGGAGCGCACGAAGATGGGGTGCCTCAGGCCCGCGCAGCGTCATCCCGTCTCGTGAGAGGGAATAAAAATGGCCGCCCGAAGGCGGCCAGTTTTTTATTCCCAATTGCAGGGAGCTTCGCCAGCTTCCTGACGCTTGGACTTGAAGATGGTATCCGGAATGGGAGCACCGTGGTAAATGCCAACGCCGCCCTTGTCCTCGATAGCCTTGATCTCGTCCTCGGAGTAGCCGTACTTCTCCATGATTTCCTTGGTGTGATAGCCGACGGGCTTTGCAAGGATAACCGGCGGATCGCCAGCAGACTCGAAGCGAAGCGGGGTCATAGGCAGAGCATGCTTGCCCCACTCGTCGTACTCAACCGTACGCAGGGAGTCGTTGATGTAAGCCTCTTCGTCGCGCAGGATGTCGGGGAAGCGGAAGAGCTTCTGAGCCGGAACCTGATGCTCGCGGAACTGCTCCATCCAGTACTCGAACGGCTGCTTTGCGAATGCCTCTTCCAGCCAACCGATAACTTCCTTGTTCTTGCCAGAAGCCTTGAGGTGAGAAAGGTCGCGGGTATCCACGTTGTCGATCTGGTCTTCGCGGCCGAAGAGCTCCATCATCATTGCGTAGTACTTGTCGTACTGAGGCATGCAGATGTAGATCCACTTGTCGTCGGAGGTGCGATAGGTGTTGTTGAAGGGGTTCGGCACGTCGGTGCGGGACTTGGGGTAGTCAGCGCCGAACTGCTGAGCGCAGATGCCGATGTCAGATGCGAAGATTGCAGCTGCGTAGAGGTTGGTTACAACCTTGTCGCCCACGCCGGTGCGGGTGCGGTTGAACAGAGCAGCGCAGATACCGCCAGCCAGCATGCAACCAGCGTTGTTGTCGCCGAATGCCTGAGGAGCGATTGCAGGAGACTGATCCTTCTCACGGAAAACGTTTGCAACGCCGCCGCGGGCAGACCAGCAAACTGCGTCATAACCAGGAGAATCCTTTTCGGGGCCGAACTCGCCGTAGCCACGCATCTGAGCCCAGATGAGGTGCGGGAACTCTGCATGGATGGTTTCCCAGTCAAGGCCGAGCTTCTTCAGAGCCTTGTCGCGCAGGTTAACAACAAAAACGTCGGCATCGGCCAGAAGCTTCTTCATGAACTTCATGCCGTCCTCGTCCTTGAGGTTGATGGCAACGAGGTCCTTGTTGGTGTTGTTCAGGTCGAACGTGGGGTCCTCGTAGTCGTTCTTCTCGCAACCGAAGCCAGGGCCCTGGGTGCGCTGAGCATCGCCGTGCAGGGGCTCGGCCTTGATTACGGTAGCACCCATTTCGGACAGGCAGCGTACTGCAGCAGGAGCAGCAACCCATTCGCAGAGTTCTACGATCTTGACGCCAGCGAGGGGGCCATAGCCGTTGAGCTTATCTGTAGTGGACATACAGATGATCTCCTTCCAATGTGACTAACCATGGAATTTGCCGGGCAGAACAGGCCGCGAAGGTATGCTTTGCCAGGTAATTCGCATTACTTAATTTAGTATCGGGGTGCACGGAGTGGGTTTGGACGGTCAACAATCCACGTTTGGGTATTTTTGACCGAAAAAGCACGCTTTTACACAAAAAAGCGCGTTTGTTACCCCCATTTGTGGGACATTTGAACGTGTTTTGCCCCTAAGCGCCCCTCAAACAGCAGCGTATGTCCCAGAAATTGCCGTCTGCCGCAGCTCAAGCCCGCTTGCGCGGGGTGGGTAAAATGAACGGCTGAAATTACCCGTAAGCGGCACCAAATAGCCCTTGGCGAACAATGCGAAACGCTACAAAACACGCCGAAGCAAACCGCAAAACCACCGCTGCCACAAACGCTCACAAGCAAAGCCCTCCTGGGCAGCACACCCAACCATTGCCAAGCGCCTACCTTCATCCCATACAGCGGCCCAAAACCCTAAGGCGCAACGAAACCCGATACTCCGAGCCAATCAACCGGAAAAGAAGGAATGCACTTACAGGTGCAGGCTTTTGAAGTTGATGAATCGGGACGCCCGGCTTGACCATGGGGACGCTTCAATTTCGCCTAGTTAATAAGCACAGGCATGCCGGTTTCGGCAGATTCGGCGATGGCATTTACCACCTTTACGGTATACAGGCCGTCTTCACCAGAGCAGCGCGGCTTGGTTTCGCGGCCTTTGATAAGGTCAACGAAGTGCGCCATCTCGAGCACGTACGGGTCTTCATGCTCGAAGGTGAAGTGCTCGTGCTTCATGGGTTGCCACCAGCCATAGGCGTCTTCGTCGTAGTAGTACAAGTCCATGTTGGGGAAGCCGAACGAGCCCTTGGTGCCGAAGATGTGCATGCTGTTTTCAGGCCATTCGCTCATGGTAAGAAACGGGTTTTCGTTTGCCAGAAGATCGTAGTTCCAAGGGCCAGGAGTTCCGTCGGAAACAAAGTAGGTGCAGGTTACGCCGCCTTCGTATTCCACAATGGCCGAAGCGGAATCTTCCACTTCATTGCCACGGATGGTATTTTGGGCAGACGCATACACCTTTACCGGCCTTAAGCCCGTGATGTAGTTGAGGTCATCGAAATCGTGCACGGCGTTGATCAGAAGCGGGCCACCGCCCTTCTTTACGCGCCACTCTTCATCGAAATACTCGTGCGCCTTTGCAATGGCATAACTCGACTGAATGCCCACCAACTTACCCAGTTTGCCCGAATCAAGAACCTTGCGAAGCAGCTGGAAACGAGCCGAATTCCTACGATGATGCCCAATAAGCAGCGTTACACCGGCTTCCTGGCACATGGTAACAATGCGCTCACCCTCTTCTACGGTGTTAGCAATGGGCTTTTCCAACCAAATGGTTTTGATGCCCGCCTCGATCGCACGGCGCGTGGCTTCTTCATGCAGGGAATTGGGAAGAGCTATTACCACACCATCAAGCTGCTCCTGCTTCAGCAAAAGCGTGTAGTCGCTATAGATGGGCACGTGCATTTCTTCAGCAAGCTCTACGTCATGTTCGCCGAAGCCAGCAACGGCAACCAGCTCAACTTCCGGGTTCGCCATCGCATCGCGTGCATTCTTCGAACCCTGGTTCATGCCCAATACGGCAATTTTCACAGTTTCCATTTGGGACCCCTCCCCTGTGCTTCCCCATTTGCAGGTTCAATTATCGGAGCCAAATGTTGCAGAATCCAATAAAGCATTACCAACCTGAGCGGTAGTTATTAAGATTCTTAATTCGTTTTGAGAAACACAAGGCATAACGTGACAGGCTGGGCTCACCACAGCATGGCCAACAGGAGTCAACACAACACAAACCGTGCAAATTCATGCGCCGCACACCCGCAGAACCCAACAGTTAGCCCGCACGTCGCCAAACAGGCACTCCCCTACGGACGCAGCAGGGGGAACTCGCGCTGCTCCATGAATGCAATGAATTCGCTCACTATCTTGGAATGGCGTTCTTTACGGCTCATCAGGTAAATCTTGTGGAAGTCGGCCGGCGCATCGACGATGGGCAGGCAAACCACATCGCTGTAGGCATTCACCAAGATGGAGTACGCCATAAGCGCCACGTTGTCGGTGTGGGAGGAAACGAATGATGCCAGCGAAAGCTCATCGTCAAAAATGTTCAGCATATCGAATTCGTTTTCACGCCCGGCCAGCAACTGGCGCATGCTTTCAGCCACCGAAGATTTATCGCTGTAGGTGAGCAAACGCTCGCTCTTCAAATCACCCAAGGTAAGCTCGCTATGAAGCGCAAGGGGGCTTTTGGCGTTCACGCAGGCAACCAGGCACTGCGACCAAACGGGCACCAGGTTCAAGCCCTTTGCTTCGCTGGTCATAGCAGCAAAGGCAACATCAATATCGCCATTTTTCAGTTGACGGGCCAAGTCGGCAGAATAGGCCTGTTCCATATGGAACTGTGGCAAGCTGCCCCATTTGCCAACAAATTCATCGATGGCGCTGCTCCAAAAGCCGCCTTTCATGGAATACACGGTGCCCAAACGCAGCAGATTGGCATTCTTGTTCTGCGATTCAGCTGCCTTGCGCAAGCCTTCGTCGTAACGTTCCAACGCTTGCTTCACGTACTCGTGAAAGATGGTTCCCTGCTCAGTAAGCTCAACACGCGAGCCTATACCTTCCGCACGGCGAAACAGCGTAAGCCCCACTTCCTGTTCCATGCGCTTGATAGCCGCCGAAAGCGTGGGCTGCGCAATATATAAGCTCTGCGCTGCTTTGGTATAGCTGAGCATTTCCGCCAAACGGTCAAAATACCGCAGGTGGTCGAGTTTCATAGCTTGCCCCTATTGATCCCCATTCAAAATGAACCAATCCAATATAACAAAAGTGGAACCCCGAAGGGTCCCACTTTCAAGAAGCTATTAACAGGTTCGATGGGTGGGATCGAACTTATAGCTTAGGTCCGTTTGACTTCTAGTCGTCGAGCAGACCCTTGGTGATGTCTTCCAGCGTACGGCCGCGAGTCTCAACACCGAAAATTGCCAGCCAGATTGCCATGAAGATTGCAATTGCTCCGTTGATAAGGAACACGCCCATGGTGCCCAAAGAAGTGGTGATGAGGAAGGAAATCCACATCGGGCTGAAGATGGAGCCCAAACGACCGAAGGCGTTTGCAACACCGGCGCCACGAATGCGGCAAGCGGTGGGGAAAGGCTCCGACAGATAGATGGCTGCCGTGGTAACGGAGTTGGTGAACGTGCATACGCAGAGCAGGAAACCAACGAACATGATCAGCGCGGTGTTGTCGGTAGGCAGCGAAGCCCAAACAGGACCGATGATTGCGATGAGCACGTAAGTGGTGCAAAGGATAACTTTGCGGTTTACCTTCTCAACGTAGAAGGTAAGCAGGCCAACGCCAACGGGAATACCAAGCTGCATAACCACGGTAAGGGTGGTGGACATGTGCGGGTCGAAGCCGTTCTTGGTAAGGATGGTGGGCGTCCAGGTAATTACCGTGTAAACCAGTACGTTCATGGTGAAGCACAGGAACATTGCGGTAAGGGTACGCAGCACTACCTTCTTCTTGAACAGGAAGCTCCAAGGCAGTTCGTCTACCTTTTCCTCTGCAGCGCGAGCGTCGATTTCAGACTCGGGTACTGCTACAAGCTCGTTGCCCTTTTCGGCAGACTTCTGCTCAAGGCGGGAAACGATGGCGTCAGCTTCCTCGCACTTGCCCTTCATGGCCAACCAACGAGGAGATTCCTCGAGGAAGACGAAGCAAAGAACAACAACCAGAAGGCCGATGCAACCGCAGATAACAAACACGGGGCGCCAACCCAACATGGGCAGAACAACCATGTTCATTGCGGAGGCAACCAAGGTGCCGCAGTTGGCGATGAGACCAACGTAGCTCTGGTACTTGCCGCGCTTCGTAGGAGGCGTGAACTCGGTGAGTGCGGAATAGCCTGCCGGGAATGCAGCGCCAAGGCCAAGGCCCATGAAGAAGCGGCATGCGGTAAGGAACGTTGCATCAGGGGAACCTGCCGCAACAAAGCAGAATGCGGTGAAGATAGAACCGCAGATGAGCACTGCCTTCTTACGGCCAATGCCGTCGGAAAGAGCGCCTGCCATGAGGCCGCCGATGAGGTAACCGATCATGGTGATGGAGTTGAAGAGCGCGAACTGCTCCAGGGTCATCCACTGGTTACCAGCTGCGTCATAGGTGTTTTGAAGGATGTTGCCGATGGGGCCGCCAACAGCCATATCGACGGAGTCGCAGAACGTGATGCCAGCCAGCAGCCACAGGATCTTCTTATGGAAGCCTGAAATGGGCATGCGGTCGAGACGTGCTGCGATGCCATGATACGAACTTTGCTTTGCGTCGGACATGCTAACCTCCCTTTCTTTACTTACGTTTTGTCCCCTCCCGGGCGCAAAACGTGCTTTTCCTTGCTTCCCCAAGCAAGGACCCTACTTAGTCCCTCTTTTTTAGAACTCGAAACTCCTGGGAAGTTTCTGAACGAAGCCTTTCGGCCCTCCCCTGTTCAGCCGAACCGTTCCACCCAATTAACGGAACAACGGCGAAAACTTCCGTTTGAGAATTTTGCTCTTAAGCCGTTGGTTTCGCTAACAGTATTTTGTTTCGCCGAATAACAAAAATCTATTCCGAACGCCACCTGGGGATTCAGCGCTTTTAAATGCGTTAGAGAGTATCTTAATAACTCATAGATGATTGGATAGATTTCTTATAACCCCAGGTGGAAAGGTTGTTTATTTTTTGAACATGTTCATAAATCATTGATCGAAACTAAGGTTTTGAACATGTTGAACTATTGATTTTCTCTATTAGGGGCGTTTATCCATTTTTGTAAGACAGCCCATAGCCCAATGCCCCCACCCCAGGCTATAGGTTCAACATCTCGCGCTATGAATTATAGGGCGCGCAAAATACAATTCAGTCGATTAATAGGTTCGCCCTATATGACAACTGCCGCTATTGAACAAAAAATGAGCTGCTCTTCAGCAACTCCAAAATTCAGCCCGCAAAAAAAGCGACGGCGAAGCCGAACGGCTCCCACAGAACACGACACCTCACGAATCTCACAACAGTTTTGCAATTGGAGAGTTA
>CAZQWR010000050.1:0-4451 GCA_964597085.1 uncultured Cryptobacterium sp. | reverse complement strand
AGTTAGACGAAACAGTGAGCAGGCCTGAGGTGCCCCAGGTTCGTTGGCGCAAACATACCAGTGACATGTTTGCCCTCCATCCGTGCGACTGTGTGGGAATATCCTGATCGGCGAAGCCGAGCAATCCCAAAGAATGCGGTCCTCTGCGGCTTTTGCAATTGGAGAGTTAGACGAAACAGCGAGCGAGGCTGGAGAGCCTCAGCCCCGCGCAGCGCCAACCGCAAAAAAAGGAGCCGCCAAATGGCAGCTCCTTTAAAAGCGAGTTTTCTGTACTCGAAACTTTTACATGTTGGTGAATGCAAAGTTCTCGGGATGAGCCTTTACCTCTTCGCGCAGTTTCGGGTTCATCTTGCGAACGCCCTTGCGGTTGTCCTCGGTCTGAGAAGCCAGAACCTGATTGCGGTTCTCCATGGAGATCTGGCCGCGGAAGGAGTTGTCCAGAGAAGCGAGCAGAGACTCCTTGGTCAGGCGCATGCCCAGAGGTGCAGAGTTCTTGCAGATAGCCTCGGCCATCTTGATAGCCTCGTCCAGAACGTCTTCGTCAGCAACAACCTTGTTGGCGAAGCCCCACTGAAGCAGCTCTTCTGCGCCGATGCGGCGAGCAGTCATAAGAGCCTCAGCTGCGCGAGCGTAACCCACGATGCGGGGCAGGTAGTAAGAACCGGACATGTCGGTGCCGGTAAGGCCGATGTTGAGGTAGCCAGCCTGCATCTTGAAGGACTCGCCGCAAACGCGAAGGTCGCAAGCGCAAGCCAGGGAAAGGCCGCCGCCGATTGCGTGACCCTTCAGAGCGCCGATGATGGGCTGCATAGCGTCGTGCATGTTAACAGCCTGGTCGGAGCAGATGGTCTGCATGATGCCGTGGTCACGCTGAGCGCGGCCCATGTCGGCGGGAGGCTCGAAGTTGAGCTCGTTCAAGTTGAAGCCAGCGCAGAAGCTCTTGCCTTCGCCGGTAAGAACGATTACGCGGCACTCGGGGTCGAGACGAACCTTCTTCAGGTAATCGTTGAAGTCGGCCATCTGCTGGTAGGACATGGCGTTCAGGTTTGCTGCATCGTTGAAGGAAACAACGTGGATGGGACCACGAACCTCAACGTTGAGCTTTTCGTACTCGTAGGTGAATTCGGGCAGATGATATGCCTCCTGGTAAATGCTCATGCGCATTCCCCTTCCAAACTGGAAAACTGGTTTAAGATAAGTGAATCCTAGTTTTTTTGTACAGCTCTTGTCAAGGACAACAGGGGTTTTGAACCAACCTGAAAACTAGCTTGCCCATATACGAAAGAAGAGGTTTTGATGGCGGAATACAGCGCAACTCACACGCACGCCACGTGGAAGCCACGCGTGGTTGACAAGCCCTTTGTTTATTACCACTGCAGCGAGTGCGGCCGCATCGTTGGCGGCATCGACGGCCCAGTAGAAATCAAGAACATCAACGACGGCGAGCGTTCGCTTCTGTTCGAGCCGCCCTACGCCAACCTGGAGTTCCAGATCTCGTGCTGTGGCAAGCCCATGGAAGCCGTTGAGCCCATTCCCGCTTCGGAAGTTGAAGACCGCTTCAAGCTCACCTACGAAATTGCCGGCGGCCTGAACAGCAACTGCATTCAGGTGAACTGGCGCAGCGTGGACTCCACCTGCAAGCCACGGTGGTTCGGCCTTAAAACCTTCACGGGCATCATGCATAAGTATGTGCAGCCCAAGAAGTGGCCGCCCGTTACCTTCGCCCTGGCCGACGAAGACGCATTCGCCTACTGCTCGAAGGACCCATGCGTGCAGTGCACGTTCCGCTGCAAGCGCGAGTTCGAGATTTATGCTTGGGTGGAAAACCTGGGCATGGTGGTAAAGCAGCTCGACCAGTGGGTAGCCCCCGGCAGCGCCAGCACCGACGACTTCGATTCCCCCAGTGAAATTATGCGCAAAGCCCGCGAGGCAAAGGGCGAATAGCCCAACGGCTGTAAGGCCATATGGGGTTCAAGCCCAATTCCCCTGCATCCGAAAGCGCCCTGCATCGCACATGATGCAGGGCGCTTTTTCATTGGGCGGAAGCATCTCCCGCACCAGCAGAAACGAGCAATGCGGGCGATACCAACACAAACAGCCAAGCCGCACCCCTATGTAGCCTATATATAAAGAAAGCCCATCTTCTTCGATGGTCTTTCCCATTCATAGCAATGGCAAGTTTTCTTTTTGCCTGCAAAACAAAACAGCAAGGCCAAACTTGCTGGGGAAAATCACCAGAACCGCGAAACCTAGGCCTTCGGCTTCCAGCGGCGCAGGCGCAGGGCGTTGGCTACCACGCACACCGAGCTGAAGCTCATGGCGGCGGCGGCAATCATGGGATTCAAGCTCAAGCCCGCCCAGGCCAGCACGCCGGCGGCAACGGGAATGCAGATGGCGTTGTAGAACAGCGCCCAAAACAAGTTTTGCTTGATGTTGCGCATGGTGGCGCGCGAAAGGCTAAGGGCTGCGGGGACATCAGCCAGGTCGGAATGCATAAGAACGATATCAGCGCTGGAAAGCGCGATGTCGGTGCCGGCGCCGACGGCGATGCCAACATCGGCTCGGGCCAGGGCCGGCGCATCGTTAATGCCATCGCCCACCATGGCAACGGGCGCTTTGGCCGAAAGCTTGCGCACAATGCGCTCCTTTTCGGCGGGAAGCACACCGGCAATCACCTCATCGGTGCCAACCTGGCGCTGGATTGCCTTTGCCGTGCGCTCGGCATCGCCCGTAAGCATTACCGTGCGAATACCCATGGCGCGCAGCTGCGAAATAGCAGCTGCGCTGGTTTCCTTCGGCACATCCGCCACGGCCATCACGCCAACCAACTGGCCATCTGCTGCAAAGTAAACAACGGTTTTGCCTTCATCGGCCAGCTGTTGAGCCTGCTCTTCGTTTATGGAAATGCCGTTTTCCTGCATCATGCGGGCGTTGCCAGCAAAGCATGCTCGGCCTTCTACCGTGCCCGACACTCCCTGGCCGGGAGTTTGCGCAAAGTCTTCAACGGGGTTGGCTTCGCCGCACGCAAAGCAAGCCTCAGAGGGCGCAGGGGTTTCGGCAGCCGCTGCCTCTTCGGCAACTGCAGAGCGTTCGATGCCCGCGGAACCTTCAACACCCGCAGTGCAAGCGAAGCCTGGGCACGCAGAGCCATCAGCGCCCACAGAGCGCCCAACAGCCGCAGAAGCTTTGCCAGAACAAGGCTGGGCGCCTTGGCTCAAAACATAGGCAACCATGGCACGTGCCAACGGATGTTCGCTGGGGCGCTCCAACGTATAAACCAGTTTCAGCAGTTCGGCGGGCTTCACACCAGACTGCGGAATAACATCGGTTACCTGCGGGGCGCCCTTGGTAATGGTGCCCGTTTTGTCCAGCACCACCGTACGCACAGCTTGCGCACCCTCCAGCGCTTCCGCCGACTTCACCAGAATGCCGCAGCTGGCGCCGCGGCCCGTGCCCACCATGATGGCGGTGGGCGTTGCCAAGCCAAGCGCGCAGGGGCAGGAAATTACCAATACGCTGATGGCGTACGAAAGCGCTGTGGCGAATTCGGCTCCCACCAGCATCCAAATGGCGAAGGTTGCCAGCGCAATGGCAATAACCGCAGGAACGAAAATGCCGCTGATTTTATCGGCCATCTTTTCGATAGGGGCCTTCGAACTGGTGGCTTCGTCTACCAGCTTCACAATTCCTGCCAGCACAGTATCGGCGCCCACGCGCTCGGCGCGCATGGTGAACCACCCAGCGGTGTTCACGGTTGCACCCGTTACTGCGCTACCTTCGCGCTTGGAAACGGGCAGCGGCTCGCCAGTGATAACCGATTCATCAACCGAGCCTTCTCCTTCCAGCACCACACCGTCTACCGGCACCGATTCGCCGGTACGTACCACCAGCACATCGCCCACACGCACGCTTGCCGCGGGAACTTGCTGCTCCCGGCCATTTTCCAAACGCGTGGCCATTTTGGGCGCCAAGTCCATCAGCTGCGAAAGCGAGCTGGTTGTTTTGCCCTTGGCGCGCGCTTCCAGGAATTTGCCCAGCGTGATGAGCGTAAGAATCATGGCGGCCGATTCGAAGTACAGGTTCATGGCAAAGTGATGTGCTGCCTCCAAATTGCCATGCCCTGTATAGAACGCCATGTTGAACAGGGCATATATACCGTAAATTGTTGCAGCGCCTGAGCCCAAAGCTATAAGGGAATCCATATTGGGCGAGCCGCGCAAAAGCGATTTCACGCCCACGCGGAAGAACTTGAAGTTAACAAAGATGACGGGCACCAGCAGCATGAACAGAACCAGGCCGTACACCATCATATTTTCCATGCCAGTTAACACGCTCGGCAGCGGCCAACCGAACATATCGCCCATGGAAATATAGAAAAGCGGAATGGTGAACACGCACGAAATCACAAGGCGGCGAAGCACGCTTTTGCGCTCGGCTTCGGCGGCGGCATT
>CAZQWR010000049.1:0-11176 GCA_964597085.1 uncultured Cryptobacterium sp. | reverse complement strand
TTAAAAACAAAGCCGCAAGCTAAAGGCACTAACGAAACGCCGTTCGCTCCGTTCATCCCCTTATCTGCGACCTCGGTTGCGTATTATACGCCGCTCGCGCTACATGCAGCCTTCAGCCCTGAACCGAAACGCGTCAGAACGCGCACCCAAACCAAATTCGCTGCCCAAGTAAGCTACGGTTATTCGCCTTTAGGCTTAGCTCCTTCTTCGGCATCCAGAACATCGAAGGCGCACTGGTAGCCGCCGGCACCGTAGTTGAGCGCTTTGGAAACGCGGGCGATAGTAGTGGCAGAAGCTCCTGTGGCCTTTTCAATAACCGCGTAGCTGCTGCCTTCGCGCAGCATGCGTGCCACATCCAAGCGTTGGGAGGTGTCTTTGATTTCGCGCACCGTGAACAGGTCTTCCAGAAGCGCGAAGATCTTATCGGGGTCGGCGATGCCCGCAAGCACCTTCAACAGGTCTTCCACTTCTTTTGTTCTAAGATCTGCCATGCGCTACCTCCCTATTGTTAGTTGCGTCAATCTACTGCAACCTGCAGCTTTTCCAACCAGGCAGCGGGCCCGCCGCACCTGCCAGCTGTTTGCCGCCGTTTACGCAGGTTGCGCACAACAGCGGCTTTCAGAAAACGAGCCGCACCTGGGCGTATGCCCTGCGGTGCGGCTCGATGTTAACGTTCGCAAGCCATTGCTTACTTGATGCGGGTGATCCATTCCTCGTACTCGGGAACCTTGCCGTAGGCCACGTCGAAGTAGCGCTTCTGCAGCTGCTCGGTTACCGGGCCCATGCCACCGATCTTGCGGTCGTCAACGCTGGCAACGGGGGTGAGCTCTGCAGCGGAGCCGGTGAGGAACATTTCGTCGGCAACGTACAGGTCGGAACGGGTAAGGGATTCCTCGATTGCCGGAATGTCCATATCGCAGCAAAGGTTGAGGATGGTGTCGCGAGTGATGCCCTCAAGCAGGCCGTCGGACAGCGGCGGGGTGGAAACGATGCCGTTGCGAACAACGAACAGGTTTTCGCCCGTGCCTTCGCATACATAGCCCTGCTCGTTGAGCATTACGGCTTCTGCATAACCATGGCTCTTGGCTTCAAGCTTAGCCAGAATGGAGTTCATGTAGGAAGCAGAAGACTTAACGGCAGGTGGAATTGCGTTGAAGGAACGCTGACGCCAGGAAGAAACGCCCATGGCAATGCCGTTGCGCAGAGCATCTTCGCCCATGTATGCGCCCCAAGGCCATACAGCGATAACAACGTCAACGGGAGCGCCCGTGGGGTCAACGCCCATCTGACCGTAGCCGTAGTAAGCCAGCGGACGGATGTAGCAAGACTTGATGTTGTTCTTCTTGATGATGTCTACCGTGGCGTCGCACAGCTCGTCCACCGTGTAGGGCAGGTCGATCATGGCGATCTTAGCGCTGCGATGCAGGCGCTCCATATGATCGCGCAGGCGGAAGATTACCGATTCGCCGGACTCTTCGTTGTAATAGCAGCGGATGCCCTCGAAAACGCCGGAGCCATAGTGAAGTGCATGGGTGAGAACGTGCGTGGTTGCCTGTTCCCACGGCACTGCTTCGCCGTTCTTCCAGATGTAGTCAACAGGTGTCACGTCTGCCATTGTGCTTCCTTTCGCGTTAGGTTCAGAGTTCCTACCAAGCAATAAGCCATGCGGCTGCAAAACTTATGCCCAGGGAATTTTTCAACTGCTTATTTTACTCCAATGCGCTGGAGTGACGCAGCTCACCACGAAAATGAAGCAACTGGCTAACACAGCTCCGTAAACGGTTGAAAAGGCGAAGGACCCCAGGCAATCCGAAGCGCCGAAAGCCAAGACTCAACGAGGCAAAGCTCGTTGGATTCCGCCAAATCCAGTGCAAGGCGAAAATTCCGCAAAACCCCTAGCCGCGAAGAGCCTGCTTAGCCCTCCACCGCCTCACGAGCAATGCTCATGAAACGCGCCAGCACGCTCCATGACGCAGCGCCTTCCTTGTAGGCAAAGCTGATGGGGTACACCGTATCGGCCGCAAAATGGAACACGCTGGCATGCTCCAGCACGCCTGACGACTGAGCGTTTTCAACCTGCACCAATGGGCAAAAGCACACACCCACCCCGCGAGCGCACAGAGCCAACATGGTCTCCGAATTGCCCGAGCTTACCGCAGCGTCTTGCCGAAGCCCGGCACGCCGCATAAGCATGCGGCCCATTCTGCCCACAATGTCGCTGGGGGCGCACAGAATGAAGGGCGCTTTCCCAAGCTGCGCCAACGCCTCTTCGCCAGGAAGCGAAGGATCGATGCCCATTTCCTTGGGAACCAGCATCACCATTTCCTCGTTGTAGAACGGTTCCACAGTGAAGCCCGGCAACTGATCGGTCACGCGCCCCACGAACACATCCACTGCGCCTTTTTGCAGAAGCTCCAGAAGATTTCCGTTGGTTTCCTCCACCAGTTCAAGCTGAACCCCAAGAAACTCCGCACGCATAGCCTGGATAACAGGCGGCAGGGTAACGAAACCACGCGTATGGGCCACGCCTATGCGCAGGCGACCCTTTTGGTTACCGGCGATGTCGGCGAAGTCGGCCTTAAGAGCGCGCAGCTCGCCATTGAAGTTTTGGGCATAGCGCAAAAACAGTTGACCGGCGTAGGTAAGCTCGAGCGGCGTTTTTCGCTCCAGCAGCTTGCAACCCAGCTCCTTTTCCAAGCTGGAAATGTGCGCACTGAGCGTTTGCTGGGTTATGTGCAGCTCGGTTGCAGCGCTGGTAATGCTGCTGCTACGCGCCACCGTTGCGAAGTATTCCATGGAAAGAAAATTCAATGCGCTCCCAACCGTTGCCCACAGGGATATTCCTGTGCAGTACACCAAATATAACAGTTTTACTCCTGTTAGCTGGCACGCTAAAACATAAGCATTCGCAAACAAGCACCTACCCGCAGAAAGGAACACGCATGCCCGAAGCTATTACCATCGCACTGTTTTGCCTGGTACTTGCCGTATGCACCATCTGCGGTTTTCCGCTATTGGCAGGCCTTGGCATTGGCTTGGCCCTGTTTTGCGGTTATGCGCTGCTGAAAGGCCACAAGCCCAAAGAAGTGGGAAAGATGCTGCGCACCGGAATCAAAACCGGCAGTGGCGTTCTTATCATGTTCGCGCTCATCGGGCTGCTTACCGGGCTTTGGCGCGCAAGCGGCACCATCTCGCTTTTGGTTTCCCTGGCAGCACATCTGTTCACGCCCGAAACCCTGGTGCTGGCAAGCTTTGCAAGCTGCGCGGCTGTTTCGTTTTTGATAGGAACCTGCTTTGGCACGGCGGCAACCATGGGCGTAGTGTGCATGACCGTTGGGCAAAGCATTGGCGTAGATGCTGCGCTCATGGGCGGAGCCATTATTTCAGGCAGTTTCTTCGGCGACCGCTGCTCGCCTATTTCCAGCAGCGCCTTCTTGGTGGCCGAACTCACCGGAACCACCGTGCGCAAGAACATTCCACGCATGCTCAAAACAGCGGCCGTGCCCACGCTGATCTGCGTGGTTGCCTACCTCTGCCTGGGGCTCCCCTACTCCAGCCCTATCAACAGCGAAGCCGTAGCGGCTAGCATTTCACAAGGCTTCAGCACTTCGTTGGTTTGCTTGACCCCTGCCGCTTTGGTGCTTCTGTTGCCCCTTGTTATGCGCAATGCGCGGCTCACCATGCTCATTGGCTGCATCGCGGCAGCTATCATCTGCTTTACCGTACAGCAAACGGAGCCCGCAGCGGTGCTTAAGGCCATGATTCTGGGATTCACGCCAGTCGAAGGGCAGGCGGCGCAGCTGGCGGGCGGCGGCCTTGTTTCCATGGCCTACGCCGCTGCCGTAGTGTGCATCTCCTCGTCGTTTGCGGGGATATTCCAGGGAACAGGAATGCTGAAAGGCATACAGGCCTTGTTGGCCAAGCTGGCAAAGCGCATCACCAATTTCGGCGCACTGGTGGTTACCTCGGCAGCAACATCATGCATAGCCTGCAACCAAACCCTGGCCGTGATGCTGGCAGCGCAGCTATATGGGCCGCTGCAGAAAAACAATGCCGCCTTTGCAAACGAGCTAGAAGATTCAGCAATCGTAATGGCCGGCCTGGTTCCCTGGTCTATTGCCGTGCTTGTGCCTTTGAGCTGCGCGAATGCGCCTATCGAAAGCATTCCCTTCGCGTTTTTCCTCTATGCGGTCCCCTTATGCCACTGGGCATGGGGCGCCGTAAAGCTCTGCGTGCCCACGCACGAAAGCAAAGCCGGCAGCCAGCCGCGCAGAAAACCCAGCAACCAGAGCCAAGCGCCAATAAGCATTACGGCAGCAGCGAAGTCGGGCAGCTCGAGCCTGCCACCAGACCCGCGAGCCAACCAGCACAAGCGTAAAGACCCGCAGCCTATACCTGAAAGCCAGCCAGCCCAGACGTAAAGGCCCTGTAACGCACTAGACCAACCGCAGAAAACCACCAGCGCAAGCACAAAACTACCTTGTTTGCCTAAACGAACGAAGCCTCCAACAACTACGCAGAAGGCTTAACGGCAGCAACGGCCTTGCCGCGCTCCTCTATCTGGCGGCGGCGGTCGTTGGCGGCTTCCTCCACATCGCTGGTCTCAACCGCGCGCATAAGAATCTGCATGCGGCGTTCAACGTCTTCGATTATGGCGCTGCAGTCCTTCAGCTCGTCGTACATGTCGATGCCCTCGAGCTTCACGTCCTGCTTGTACTTCAACGTATGCTCCAGCGAAGCCCAGAAGTCCATGGCGATGGTACGCAGCTGAATTTCCACCGGCACGTACTGCTTGCGATCAAGGAAATATACGGGCACCTTCACGATGATGTGCAAGCTGCGATACCCATTGGGCTTAGGGTGCGAAATATAGTCCTTCACCTTCACAATTTGCAGGTCGTCCTGCAGCGAAAGCACTTTCACCAGGGCTTTTACGTCATCAACATAGGAAACGATAACGCGCATGCCGGCAATGTCCAGAATGTTCTCTTCCATAGAGCGCACCGTTATGGGCACCCCGTAGCGATGGAGCTTGTCGTAGACGCTGCGCGGCGCCTTAATGCGCGATTCAATATGGTGAATAGGATTTCGGCTTAGGCGATACTCCAAGTCGGCATCCAGGATTTCGAAGCGGGTCTGCATTTCGCGAATAGCCGCTTCATATTTTTTGAACAAAGGCTGGCTCGCCATTTCGAACAGGCGATATTGCTCCGTAGCCTTGTTCACGATCTGCGTGTCAGACGCAGCTGCGTTCGACATAAGTAAACAACCCCTTGTGGTTCGGGAACATATGTTGCCCAGCCGCCCCTGCGGCGGGCTTTCAGGCTGCATGCCCGGGAGCACGTAACCCAACAATCTTTCGCCCCAACTATACGCAAATCCCAGCCTACCGATGCGCATTCCACGAGAGTTTCACCACACATGTAGAGTAAATTACGCTTTTATTACAAAAAGAAGCGCCACCCCAAGGTGGCGCTTCAAAAGCTCTATTCCATTCGCGGCTTATGCGTAGAACAGGATGTCGTTGTAAGTGGGTACCGGCCAGTAGTCGCGCTCTACAACGCATTCCAAAGCGTCGATTTCGGCACGCAGAGCGTCCATTGCGGGGATTACCTCGTTGGCGTAGGCGTTTGCCTGCTCCTGTGCGTCCTCGATCTGCTCGGTTGCATCGTGAACCTTAACCAGCTCGCGAACAGCCTTGGCTGCTGCGTTGCTGCCGTTGATGAGCACTTCCAGAACATTCTGGGTCTCAGACATGTCGGCTGCGGGAGCGGCGGCCTTCACCGTGGTGATGTTGCTTGCCAACTCTGCCATGTAGTCGTTAATGGCAGGCAGGTAGGTGCGGCGAGCCATGCGAATCATGGTGCGTGCCTCGATATTGAGCAGCTTGTTGTACTTTTCGAGCTTTACCTCGTAGCGGCTGCGAACCTCAGGCTCGGTAAGGATGTTGAACTCGTCGAACAGGTCGAGCGACTTCTGGGCAACGAAGCAAGGCAGAGCTTCTGCGGTGTTGCGGTTGTTGGCAAGGCCGCGAGCCTCAGCTTCCTTCTCCCACTCCTCGGAGTAGCCGTTGCCGTTGAAGATGATGCGCTGATGATCGGTGAGCGTCTTCTTGATGTAGGCAATTGCGGCCTTCTCGAAATCAGCGCCTTCCTTGCCCTCAAGCGCATCGGCGAAGCCCTTCAGGCTCTTTGCCATTGCGGTGTTCAGGATCATGTTGCAGTCGGAAAGGTTTACCGAAGAGCCAGGCATGCGGAACTCGAACTTGTTGCCCGTGAATGCGAAGGGGCTGGTGCGGTTGCGGTCGGTGTTGTCCTTCATGAACTTCGGCAGAACAGCAACGCCCAGGTCCATTGCAATGCCCTCGGCGGAGTGATACTCGTCACCAGAAATAAGAGCATCAACGATAGCGCCCAGCTCAGAGCCCAGGAAGATGGAGATAATAGCCGGAGGTGCCTCGTTAGCGCCCAGGCGATGGTCGTTGCCAGCGCTTGCTACGGACATGCGCAGCAGCTCCTGGTACTCATCTACCGACTCAACAACGCAGGCCAGGAATACCAGGAAGCGCAGGTTTTCCATGGGGTCGTCGCCGGGATCGAGCAGGTTTACCTTGCCGTAGGAAAGCGACCAGTTGTTGTGCTTGCCAGAGCCGTTGATGCCCTCGAAGGGCTTTTCATGCTGCAGGCAAACCAGGCCGTGGTGGGATGCATCCAAGCGCATCTTTTCCATGGTGAGCAGGTTTTCGTCGATTGCACGGTTGGAGTTGGTGAACAGGGGTGCCAGCTCGTGCTGAGCAGGGGCAACCTCGTTGTGCTTGGTCTTAGCGGAAACGCCCAATGCCCACAGGTCGTCGTCAACTTCCTTCATGAACTCGTTGACAGTGGGGCGGATGGCGCCGAAGTAATGCTCTTCGAGCTCCTGGCCCTTAAGCGGTGCTGCACCGAACAGCGTGCGGCCGGTTACTACCAGGTCCTGGCGCTTTACGTAGTCCTTTTCGGAAATGAGGAAGTACTCCTGCTCGGCGCCAACGGTGGAAACAACGCGCTGGCCGTCTTCGCCGAAGAACTTCAGAACACGCTGAGCCTGCTCGTTTACCGCGCTCATGGAACGAAGCAGCGGGGTCTTCTTGTCGAGCGCTTCACCGGTGTAAGAGCAGAATGCTGTGGGGATGCACAGCACTTCGTCCTTAATGAACGCATAGCTGGTGGGGTCCCAAGCGGTGTAGCCGCGAGCCTCGAAGGTTGCGCGCAGGCCGCCGGAGGGGAAGCTGGATGCGTCGGGCTCGCCCTGGATGAGCTCCTTACCCGAGAAGGTCATGATTGCGGTGCCGTCGCCTACCGGATCAAGGAAGCTGTCATGCTTTTCAGAAGTGATGCCGGAAAGGGGCTGGAACCAATGGGTGTAATGGGTTGCACCGTGCTCGATGGCCCATTCCTTCATGGCGTGTGCCACAACATTTGCCACCTCGATGTCGAGCGGCTTGCCTTCCTTGATGGTCTTGGAAAGGCTCTTGTACGTTGCGGAAGGAAGGCGCTCCTTCATCACATGCTCATTGAACACCATGGATCCGTAGATTTCAGATACGTGGGCCATCTTCTCTCCTTCAGGTTCACGCCGCTGCGCGGCATTAATGTAGCGAGCTGTTAGCTTTGGTTAATTGTGCCACAACTGCACTCGCCTTTTACTGTATGTCTCAACCCTAATCAGGGTTTGTTTCAATCAGTTTTCAGAGCCGCAACGCCTTTGTTTCCGCAGAATGGACGCAATACCAAGAGTTCAGCTACTTGCGCAGATTGCAAATACGCCCCTTTTGTCCAAGAAAAGCACGTAGGAAAAGTGCGTGGGTCGAAATGAAAACGCAGGGCAAATATTCGGCCTCCCGGCAACAAAAGCCCTTAGGGCAAAGAAACGCCTCCTGTTACCGGCAAACCACAAACCTCGCCCAGCAATGAAATTCCCGCAAGGCAAAGCAATTACCCCGCACCTTGAAAACAAAAAAGGCCCGGCGTTTGCCGGGCCAGGAATTCACTTTGCGCTTAGCCGAATGCTACCGAGGTTTGAACGGGAGCAGGGGCTGCTGCAGTTCCGCTAAGAGCCTGAATTGCAGCATCCATGCAACCGGAGTTGATGAACAGAACCAGGAAGAACATGTTGATGGCGAAGCCTGCCCAAGTGGCCCATTCGGCCTGCTTGCGCGTGCCCTGGGTAAGGCCGCCCTGGAACACCAGCGCGCCAACCATACCGAAGATGCCGCCGAAAAGGCCAAGCAGGAACCAGCGAACCTTACGGGCGAAAGGAAGAACCTCAGCTTCAACAGCAGCAGGAGGCATAGGTGCAGCCTTAACGGTTTGCGCGCTCTGACCTGCGGTGGAAAGCTTTACGTTTGTATTCGTGTTCTGCTCGTAAGACATTGCGATTCCTCCAAACCCTATGCTCGGCGCTCATTGCTTTGTTCGGGCGACCCCTCAGAAGCTTCGAACTGAACGCGTTTTGAACATGTTTTAGAACGCGTTTTATAATAACCAAGTAGCCCTATCCAAGCAAGCGCGGGAATCGATACGCGCTCATAAAATCTATAAACTCCTGCACAACCTTGGGCTGGCGACCCTCATCGCGGCTTACCACGTAGGTTTTATGAAAGTCCACCGGAGCCTCGCGCACGGGAAGGCACACCACATCATCGAACGCGTTGATCATGAGCGAATAGCAGAACAGTGCAGCCTTCGATTCATTTGCAGCCACCAGGGAAGAAAGGGTGATTTCATCGTCGTAGCCAAACTGCACCTTAAGGTCGTAGCCATCTATAAGGCTGGCCACTTCCCCATACACCGGCGAGCACACGTTGTAGGAAACAACGTCCATGCCTTTCAAATCGGCAAGGGAAACATCTTTCTTCTTAGCCAGGGGGTGCTTGCGGTTCACGCCCAGCACCAAAGGTTGGCTCCAGCACAGGTTGTAGCGCAAATCGGTTGCATCGTCGATGCGGCTGGCGAAGGCAACGTCGAGCTGGCCGGTGCGCAGGCGGCGCAAAAGCTCGCGCGAATAGGCCTGCGTTACGGTGATATGCGGGTCGTACGGGCTAACTTTACGGAACTCAAAGAGCGCCTGCGACCAGAACTTGCCCTGCATGGCGTGAATGGTGCCCAGGTTGATGGTGGCATTTTCGGTGCCCAGCGATTCTTCAGCCAGCGTACGCGCGCGGTCCAGGCTGCGAAGGGCGCCGGTAACGCAATCGGAAATATCGCGACCAATTTCAGTGAGCTCAACGGTGGAGCGGTTTCGCGAAAACAGCTGAACGCCCCATTCATCTTCCAGGCGCTTGATGGCGAGCGAAAGCGTGGGCTGCGAAATATTCAGGTCTTTTGAAGCGCGGGTGTAATTCAGAACTTCGGCCAAATGCTCGAAGTATCGAAGGTCTTCAACTCTCATCTTTCCCCTCCCCTAGACGAGATAATAGAAAAATCATAGCGCAAAAGCCCACGTGAAACACGTGGAACATGTTCACTTTTTTAACGAATTAACAGAGAGCAAGGCCCCGGGCAGCCTGGGCAAAGCCCACCTTCGCCCAACTACCAACCGTTTTGCAATAGGAAAAATAAAGGGCGGCCCAATGGCCGCCCGTTTACAACGAAGGCCACGCTCCCCAGCACGGCCTTCACTTTGTTTGGCGAGCCTCGATCCCCATTGAGACTTCGCCTGGCCTTTGGGCACGCCCCCCAGCATGCTTCAAAGGCGAAGCTGCATCCTTGCCTCCCCAGGTAAGAAGTGCAACCTTTGAATGACTTCATTATGCACCGCGATGAAGCGTTGTGCTTATAAGGTTATCTCGATTCGGTCGGTTCTTATTGAGTTTCTTAATGCGAAACCCTGTGAACGTGTTTAACTGTAATAACTAAACGTGAAATACGGTTAAATTGAAGTTATTCAATTACGTTTCGCAATAACGTTTAAGACTACCAATATGCAGCAAACCATCGGAAGTTTTCATGCTGCAGCTGTAGCCTAAGCAATCTTGGCCTAGAAGCATAAGGAGGGTTCGGTAATTTAATGCGTTGAGTCATTGGTGTTGCGAAGAGCGCTGAACGTCTCCGCCCCTGGCTGCCAAACCCCGCATGTTAGCACATGCACCAAACCGCGCACCACCGCACTCCGGGCTACTCCCCTTTCACGGGCGCCTCGGTTTCTTTCGGCAAGTCCCCGTCGCCGGGATGCTTTGCCAACACGAACACCGTGGCCATGATGAACACGAACCCTAAAATGTCGATCCACGTAAAAGCGGTGCCCAGCCACAACACGGCGAACAGCGTGGCGGAAACCGTTTCGATGCTGGAAATAAGGCCGCTCTTCGCCGCGCCAATGTCTTTAATGGCCTGGAAGAACAAGGTAAAGCCCACGATTGTTCCGAAGAAGACCAGACCCACCAGCAGCATGGCCCAACCGCGCATATCGAAGCCCGGGTCTACCGTCCAAGACTGTATGCCCACAGAAAGAATGATGCCGCCTAGCAGTAAACCACCCGCCACAACTGGCACACTGCCGAAATGCAGCATAAGCTTACGCGGGATGAGCGTGTACATGGCATACGTGAACGCAGAAACAATGCCCCAGAACAAACCCGCAGGCGAAAGAACCATAGTAGTAGGGTTGCCATGAGTGGCCAGCAAAAACGTACCGGAGATTACCAACGCCATAGCGGCAATCTCACGCACTGTAGGCGCTCGGTGCGTTCGAATGCACAGGTAGAACACCACCAGAACCGGACCTATATATTGGATAACGGTAGCGGTACCGGCGTTGGAGTTTTGAATAGCCAATAAATAGGTAAGCTGGCACGCCGTGATGCCGAATATAGCCACCACCACCAACTGGACAACAGTGCTAGGGCGCTTCCACAATGCCAGAAACGGCCCGCGGTAGGCGATGAGCGCGAATAACGAAAGAACCACGCCGGCACAGATCATGCGCACCGAAGAAATCCAAAGCGGGTTTGCATCGTAATAGGTGAACAGGAATTGAGCGCATGCGCCCGAAAAGCCCCATCCGATGCCGCCGATAAGCGCAAAAACCACACCTCGTATGTTTTTGTTGAAAGTCACGGCAAACAAGGTACCACCCAGCAGACGCCGCGCAAGCAAAACGCCCCGCACGCCATCAAACCTCAACGCGCACAACCTTA
>CAZQWR010000048.1:0-11386 GCA_964597085.1 uncultured Cryptobacterium sp. | reverse complement strand
CACGCCGGCGCCCCATCTTCGCGTGGTGAATACGCCAGTGGCATGTTCGCTCCCCATCTATGCGATCGCGCGGGGCGTCTTACTCGCCCTGTCGAGCGAGTTAGCGTAGCGTAAGTACGCTGCGTCTTTCCGGGCGCACGAATATGGGGCACCTGGCGTGCCCTCGCTGACTTTGCCTGCTTTGGGGGATTGCCTTTGTTATGGGGTTTGTTTTTCCTCTTGCAGGAAGGATGTTCGCAGGGTTTGAACCTCGGTGTTCTCTTGTTGGTTGGGATTGCCGCATCGTTTGCGCTGGGCAGTTCTTTGCCTGTTGGAGCTTCGGGGTTCTAGGCTTTTTGGGCTACGCATCGTCCGCAGATGTTGTGCATCTGGGACGGGGTGGGTTCTTAGATATTAAGATTGGTAGCGATCTCAAGGAGGATATCCGTGACGGAGAATCGCATTAACAAAGTACATTTCATCGGCGTAGGCGGCGTTGGCATGAGCGGAATCGCTTTGGTTGCCGCCAACCAGGGCATGGAGGTTTCTGGCTCCGACCTGCGTGAAAGCCGTTATACCGAGCAGCTTCGCGAAGCTGGCGTGAAGATCTTCATCGGTCAGAAGGCTGAAAACTTGGCAGGGCTTGAGCCTGATGTTGTGGTTGTTTCCACTGCCATCTTGGATTCCAACCCCGAGCTTCAGGAAGCCAAGAATCGCAATATTCCTATTTGGCATCGCGCCAAGATGCTCGCAGCTTTGGGTGTGGGCAAGAAGACGCTGGCGGTTGCCGGTACCCATGGTAAAACCACCACATCTTCCATGCTTGCCTCTACGCTCGACGAAATGGGTTTCGACCCAACGTTCCTTATCGGCGGCATTGTGCGTGCTTATGGTTCAAACGCCCATAGCGGCAAGGGCGAGCACTACGTGGTTGAGGCCGACGAGAGCGATAAGTCGTTCACGTACCTGAGCCCAGCTTCTGTTTTGGTTACCAACATCGAAGCCGACCACTTGGACCATTACAGCGACTTGAACGAAATTTATAAGCTCTTCGGCGACTTCATGGGGTCCGTGCCCGACGAAGGCTATGCCGTTGTGTGCGGTGAAGACGCCGCGTTGGTAGAGGTTGCCCGCGAGTCGGCCAGGAACGTGCTTACCTACGGCTTCGTTGAGGGCTGCGATACGGTTGTCTCGAACTACGAAACCCATGGTGTTTCCACCACTTTTAACGTAACCCTGCCCAATGGCAAGGTGCTGAGCTGCGGTATCAAACAGAACCCAGGTCGCCATAACGCCCTTAACGCTGCCGGCGTTCTCACTTTGCTTTACACCCAGGGCTTCGATGTGGAAGCAGCTGCTGAAGCGTTGAAGAACTTTGCCGGCGTGCGCCGCCGTTTTGATTTGGTAGGCGAGGCCAATGGCATCACCATCCTGGACGACTACGCCCACCATCCAACTGAAATTGCCGCAACCATTGCCGCTGCTCGCGACCTGGACTACAAGCGCGTATGCGTGCTGTTCCAGCCGCACCGTTATTCCCGCGTGGGCCTGTTCACCGACGTGCTGCACGATGAGTTCGGCTGCGCTTTCGACCAGGCCGACATGGTTGCCTTCATGGACGTGTATCCCGCGGGCGAAACCCCGGTCCCCGGTGTTTCCGGCAAAACGTTCATGCAGCCAATTTATGAGCACGAAGGCCATCCTGCCGATTTGCATTACATCGAGCGCCGCCTAGACGTGGTTCCGTTCCTTGCCAAGGAGCTCGAGCCCGGCGATATGGTAATCACCATGGGCGCTGGCGATGTTACCGCTATGGGCCCGGCATTGCTGCAAACCCTGCAAGAGCGTGAAGCGAGCAATGCATAATGTGCGCTCGCCACGCATCTGAGCTGGAGCTTTTGCGTTTCGACGATGAATTCGAGGGAACGGTGAAGCTCGACGAGCCAATGTCGAAGCACACCACCTATCGCATCGGCGGTCCTGTGCGCGCATTTGTGGAGGTTGGCTCCATCGCTGCGCTGGGTACCATCATGAAGGCATGTGCCGAAGAAGGTCTGCCTTGGTTTATTGCAGGTAAAGGCTCTAACTTGCTGGTGGCCGATGAAGGCTGGCCGGGCGTGGTTTTGTCGCTTGCGGGCGAATTCCGCAATTGGCGGTTCAACGAAGAGGAAAGCACCGTTGTGGTAGGGGCGGGCACTATGCTCTCGCGCCTGGTGCAGGAGGTTTTCCATAACGGCTATTCCGGCATGGAGTTTGCCGTGGGCACTCCGGGCAGCGTTGGCGGGGCATTGTCTCAGAATGCCGGCACTGCCACCGACTGGATTGGCCAGCGCGTGGTTTCGGTAACCACCTTTCGTGAAGAGGGCGGCCTGCATCGCTATGCCGCATCCGACTTGCAGTGGGGTTACCGCGCTTCTTCCTTCTTGCCCAGCGAGGTAATCGTCGAATGCGAGCTGCGCTTGGAAAAGGCGCTTGCGGGCAACATCAACGAGCGTATGAGCGCCTTGCTAAAGCGTCGCAAAGAACGCCAGCCGCTGAACTATCCTTCTTGCGGCAGCGTGTTTGTAAATCCTGAAGGCCGCTCGGTGGGCGAGCTCATCGAAGAGGCAGGTCTGAAGGGCAAGCGCATCGGCGATGCGCAGATTTCCGAAAAGCATGCCAACTTCATCGTCAACGTGGGCAATGCCACCGCTGCCGATGTTTTGGCTTTGATCGAATTGATGAAGAGCGAGGTTAGGGGGCGTTATGGCATCGAGCTCCAACAGGAGGTCAAGCTACTCGGCGTCGGGTAGGCCCACGGCACGCCCCCGTGCGCGCGGCCAACAGCGCCCTACCACGGTAAAGGGGCGCCCCAGCCAAAGCCGCAACTTGCGCCCTTCCGCTTCCACGCGCGCGGCGAATGCGCGTCCCCAAAGGCGCACCTCGCGCAGCACCTACGAGCGCGGTCATGCTTCTACGCGCGGCTCGGCAACGGGTCGGCCTATTCGCTCGGTAAGCGTTTCGGAGGTTCGCAACGAATCGCGCTACCGTGCGCGTGCCGCCAAGTCGCGCCGCGGCCTGTACATATTCATGGCCATCCTTATTGCGGCGGCTGTTGTGGGCGTTGCGGGGCTGGTGCTTTCGCATACCAACGTTTTCACTGTTGAAAAGGTAACCGTTTCTGGCGCCGATCATATTTCCAGCGAAGATCTAACCGAGCTTGCTGCCGTCCCTTCGGGCACCACGCTTTTGAACGTGGATGCCAACGGCATATGCTCGCGCTTAACGTCGAACGCCTGGGTGAAGAGCGCTTCGGTAGATCGCGTGTTCCCCGATACGCTGAACCTGCGCATTACCGAGCGGGAAATATCGGCTGTGGTTTCGGTAACGGTGGATGACACCACCAACACCAAAGAGCGTTGGGCGCTTTCCAGCGATGGCATGTGGCTGTGCAAGATTCCCGACGATAGAAACAGCGCCGAAGGAAAGGCGCTTCCTAGCAAGGTGTATGAAGACGCTGATGAGGCTCTTGAAATCACCGACATTCCTTACGGCAGCAAGCCCGAGGCGGGAACCTACTGCAACAACGCCAACGTCGAAAACGCACTGGGCGTAATTGCGGGCATGACCACCGAGCTTGCCGGTCAGGTGAAGAGCGTGGCAGCCGCCAGCAGCGATTCCACTACGCTCACATTGCAAAACGGTGTGGAGATTGCCTTCGGCGACTCGAAGGATATTCGCGATAAAGAGCGCGTTTGCTTGGAGCTTATGGCTGAGCATGAAGGCAAGATCTCGTATATAAATGTGCGTGTTGTGAATAAACCCGTTTACCGCTCTCTGTAGCACTGCATCTGGGCTGTTGGATTTTGCAATCACTGCAGGGGTGTGTAAAATGAACCAAGTGTCTCATGGGTGCGTATACCCATTGGGAAACGCTGAAATGAAATTGAAAGCGAGCAAATAATGCAACAGATTCTTGGCAACGATAACCTCGCCGTAATCAAGGTTGTCGGCGTAGGCGGCGGCGGCACCAACGCTGTTAACCGCATGGTTGAAGCCGGCATCAAGGGCGTTGAATTCATCGCCGTTAACACCGACCGTCAGGCACTTCTGCTCTCCGATGCAGATACCACCATTCACATTGGCGAAGAGCTTACCCGCGGCTTGGGCGCAGGCGCAAACCCCGAGGTTGGCTGCCAGGCAGCTGAGGAATCCCGTGCGGAAATCCGCGAGGCTCTGGCTGACGCCGACATGGTGTTTGTAACCGCAGGCGAAGGCGGCGGCACCGGTACTGGCGCTGCTCCCGTTGTTGCAGAAATCGCTCGCGAGGAAATTGGCGCCCTTACCGTTGGCATCGTAACCAAGCCCTTCTCCTTTGAAGGCCGTCTGCGTCGCAATCAGGCAGAGCAGGGCATCGACTACCTTTCTCAGAAGGTAGACACCCTCATCGTTATCCCCAACGACCGCTTGCTCGAGATCGTTGACAAGAAAACTTCCATGCTCGACGCATTCCGTATTGCCGACGATACGCTTCGTCAGGGTATCCAGGGCGTAACCGACCTCATCACCATTCCCGGTCTCATCAACCTCGACTTCGCCGACATCCGCACTGTTATGAAGGACGCCGGCACCGCAATGATGGGCATTGGCATTTCCGAGGGCGACTCGCGTGCTCTTGATGCTGCTCAGCAGGCAATTAACTCCAACCTGCTTGAAACCTCCATCGCTGGTGCTTCGCGTATTCTGTTCTCCATCGCTGGCGGTCCTGATCTGGCACTCGCTGAGGTTGACGAAGCCGCCAAGGTTGTTGAATCTGTTGCCGACGAAAATGCCAACATCATCTACGGTCAGATTGTTGACCCCGACCTGGGCAACGCTATTCGTATCACCGTTATCGCAACCGGCTTCAAGGCTGGCGCTCCGCAGCAGCCGCTCGACTTCGGTCGTCGCGACAATATGTTTGCTTCCACTGTTTCTGCTCCCAAGCAGGACAGCTCTTCGCGCCCGCTGTATCCTTCTCAGCCCCGCTTCGCGGACGAGGATTACATCCCCGACTTCCTGAAGCGCCAGTAAACGCAATGTTGCATTGGATGCTTTCACGTTAGAAGGCTTTTATGACGACCCTTGTTCTTCCTCATCCTGAGTTAGCCAAGGGTCGTTTTGCGTCCTTGGACGCTTATACCGACGATGCGTTGTTCGCCGCTACGGGCGTGCGCATCGCATTTACTACGCGCCAGGGGGGAGTGAGCGGAGGCGAATATGCCTCGCTCAATCTGGGGCACCATGTTGAAGACAACCTGGATTGCGTGATGGAAAACCGCCGACGTGTGCAAGCTGCCTTTGGGTGCCAGGATGCGCCGCTTATTGTTCCCAGCCAGGTGCACGGTTCCAACTTGGTTACTGTGTCAACCGCTTCGCAGGTTGCGGTTGTGCAGGAGCAGGCTGCCGAAGGCGCCGATGGCGTGCTTGTTGATGCGCCGGGTGTGGCAACGCTTCTATGCTATGCCGACTGCGTGCCGGTAATCATTGTTTCGCCCACGGGCCGTTTTGCTGTGGTTCATGCTGGCTGGCGCGGGGTGGACAACCTTATTACGGTAAGTGCCGCCAAGCAGATGGCCGCGGCAGACGAGCCTGAGCTGGGAAGCGATGCAATCTCCCAGTACAACTTCTACATTGGCCCGCATATTGGGCCCGAATGCTTTGAAACGGGTCCCGATGTATATCAGCGTTTCATAGATCAGTTTGGGCAAGCTTGCGCCTACAACGAACGCTGCATCGACCTGGCAGAAGGCTTGCGCATCCAGCTGAAGAGGGTAGGGGCCAGCGCGCAGCGCATCTGCGATTTGAGCCTGTGCACCGTGTGCAACAACGAAGAGTTCTTCTCGTACCGCGGGCAGGGAGGCAAGTGCGGCCGTCATGGTGCCTTTGCGTTCCGCCATTCTGCTGAATAGCGGCATTGCTTCCTTTTAACTTTTCCAACAATATGACGTATCGCTGTGCGCAGCGCGGTATCCTTGTTTGAAAGACTTAGGAGGCCATTTTGAGTACGGCTACGCGTTATACGAAGGTTCATGAAAAGCTACTGCAGGAGTGCAAGCAGGCAGGGCGCAACCCCGAAGAAGTAACCTTGTTGGCGGTTTCCAAAACCGTTGATGTAGACCAGGTTGAGCTTGCCATGCAGGCAGGAGCTACGGCGTTTGGTGAAAATCGTCCTGATGAGCTGGTGCGCAAGCAGAAGGCTTTCCCCAATGCCGAATGGCATTTCATCGGCAACATCCAAAGCCGTCATATCAAGGACATTGTTTCAGCGGCAACGCTTATTCACTCCGTGTGCAAGGAAGCGCACCTGGCAAAAATCGATGCCGCTGCAAAGGTACAGGGCAAGGTGCAGCGCGTGCTTTTGGAAGTGAACGTTTCGGGCGAAGAAAGCAAAAGCGGTTTTGCTCCAGCCGAGGTTGCGGGCATCGTCGAGCGTGCCAAGGGGCTGGAAAACATTCAAATCGAAGGCCTTATGACCATGGCGCCGCGTGCTCAGGAAGATGCCATCAACGCCACCTTCAGCGGCCTGGCAAGCTTGAAGGAGCAGCTCAATGCCCAGTTCCAGCAGCAGGGCATGCCCGAGCTGCGTGCTCTTTCTATGGGCATGACCGAAGATTGGCCTGTTGCCATCGGGTATGGCACTACCATTGTTAGGATTGGCCGCGCAATCTTCAGCGACGAATTCGAAGAAGCTTAAAGCGCGCAACATTTTGCAACGTTACCTATTTTGAAGGGGTTTACCGCGATGGATTTCCCGGGCTCTGCCAAGGAAACCGCCAATAACCTTATCGGCGGACTGAAAGACAAATTTGGCTTCGGCGGCAACCGTCAGAACAGCGACGAGTTCTACGATGACTATTACGACGATGGCTACGACGACTACGGTCAGGGCGGCTATAACAGCTACGATGCGCCCAGCAATCAGTACGATTCGCTGGAGTACACCACGCGCTCTACTGGCTCGCATGCTTACAATCCGCGCCGTAGCGGTTCTGCTAGCTTGGTAAGCTCTCGTGATATTCGTGCAACCACCAGCGCTTATGGCGTTTCTGATTTTGGCACTACGCGCATGAGCTCCGTCTCTGCGGTTCCTGCTGCGCCTGTTGCAGCCGAGCCGCAGGTACCCTCTTCTGCGGAAGTTGCCGAAAGCCTGAGCACACCTGCTGCTGGTTATGGCGACTTCGTTTCGCCCTACAAGCGCAACGGTTCCGTTTCTGGCTCTGGCATTTCTTCGCCTGGGCTGGATTCGCTGTTCGCACCTTCTACCGGCAGCGCTTCTGCTGTGCCTGCCGTATCTGCCGCTGCAACATCGGCGGCTCCCGCAACCGCCGAGCAGCCTGCTGTTTCAGACCCGTATACGGCCTACGAAACCGGCGCCTCGCTTTCCGCCAGCACTGCCCGTGCCATCAGCGTGGTAAAGCCTGTTTCCTATGAAGACGTTTCCACCGTTGCGCGTTCCGTGCGTGCCGGCGACATTGTGGTGCTTTCTTTGCGCCAAACCGACGCCTCGCTTTCCAAACGTATTTTGGATTTCAGTTTCGGCGTTGCCTCTGCTTTGAACGCCAAGGTCGATTGCGTTTCCGAAAAGACGTTCACCGTGGTGCAGGGTGGCGAGCTTACCTTGGAAGAACGCCACAACCTTGCCAAGCAGGGTTTCATGAAGGCCTAAGCCTGTTCGCGTAGTTCGGGCGTAAGCCCTCAACCCTTTCAAGAAGGAGCAAGGCGAATGATTCTTTCGCTTATTATCACTTTGGCCGATGCTTACAGCTTGGTTATCTTCGTGTACGTGATGATGTCGTGGATCCCCACCAGCGGGGGCATCGTCGCCGATGTGTACAGCGCCTTAGGGCGCGTGTGCGAACCCTACCTTTCCCTGTTCAGGCGCCTTATTCCGCCTATTGGAGGAATGGTGGACATTACCCCGATCATCGCACTGCTTGTGCTACAGTTCGGAGTACGACTGATTTGTAATCTTTTGGCCGTGCTGTTTTAGTCGGCTTGTTGTTAGTTAAAGGGGAGTTTTCTATGGCAATTACTTCTGAGGACATCCAAAATCAGAGCTTCAAAATCGAGCGTCGCGGTTATGACGTTGACGAAGTAGACGTGTTCCTTGAGCGCGTGTCTTCCGAGATCGACGAGCTTAATGCCGAGGTTGCCCGCCTGCATGCTCAGCTTGCAGATGCTGCTTCCGCTTCCCGCACCGAGGTTATTCCTGCCGCCAAGGAAGAAAAGGTAGAGCCTCAGGCTCCTGTAATCGATTCTGCTGCTGTTGCCGAAAAGGACGCAAAGATCGCCGAGCTTGAAGCCAAACTCCGCGACCGCAAGTCCGATGATGCGGCAATCGCTCAGGCTCTCATCGTTGCACAGCGCACCGCTGATGAAATCACTGCCAAGGCCAAGGCTGAGGCCGACCAGCTTCGCCAGAATGCTGAGGACGAGGGTAAGCGCATTCTTGACAAGGCAAATGGCGAAAAGCAGAAGGTTATCGATCACATCAATGAGCTTTCCGCTTCCCGCGAGCTGGTTCGCGAGCAGTATCAGGACATGCTGAAGGAGTTCATTGGTTCCGCAACCCAGCGCCTGTCCGAAATCGGTGGCGAGGTTACCGCTGGTATCGATATTCCTGCGGAGCTTCTTGAGGTAACTACTTTCGATCCGGCTGTTCCCGCTGCTGAAAACACCGCAAAGCCTGCTCAGAAGTGGGAGCAGACCAACGCTGCTGTTGCAACCTACACCACGCCCACCGTTACCCCGGTGGTAAGCGCCCCTGCAACCCCCAAGCCCTCTGCTGCAAGCAAGGACTTTAGCGGATATGGCGACGCAGACGATTCGTTCTCGTTCGACGACGTTGACTAAATCGAAAAGCTTTTAGCTTTTCGATCGGGCCACCCCTTGGGGGGTGGCCTTTTTAGTTCGGTCGCCTTGAGACGGGATGACGCTGCGGCTGCGTCCAGCACGCCAGCTTCGCGCGCTCCTGAGAGCTCGCGTACCTTAGTACGCCACGCCCTCACGAGCCCACGAATCTGACGCACTGGACGCACCCTCGCTGTTTCGTCCAACTCTTCAACTGGGCGGACTGCTCGCTCAGCGGCCTTTCGGCCTACCTCGCATCGCCTTGCTTCTGCAATGGGAGGCTTTCCTAGCTGGGGCTTTTTGTGTTGCTGTAGGCTTGTTTTTGGCCTTCGGCCTGCAAACATCGCCTCGTTTCAGCGATGGGGAGCTTTCCAGGTTGGTCGTTAACTCGTTCTGCTTATGCAGCTCTTCGCCTTTGGCGAATTCGCCCTGCTTCTGCGATGGCGGGCTTTTGGGCTTGTTGGTTGGCTGTGCCGCACGGCTCGCTCAGCGGCCTTTCGGCCTACCTCGCATCGCCTTGCTTCAGCGATGGGCGGCTTTCTTGGTTGGGTTTTTGTTTGCGGCTCGCTATTTGTGGTTGAGGCGCTGTTTCTTCTTTGTGGATTCTAGGATTGCGGCCAGCGCTAGGGCTAGTGCGCCTACTATGCCGAAGGCGAGTAGGGGGTAGGTTTCTGAAGTGCTGGGCATATGACCTAAGTAGATGATGGAGCGGATGCCGTTGCCGATGTGTGCTTGCGGGGCCCAGGGGTATATCCAATCGGCCCATAGCTGCGGAAGCATTTCGGGGCCTAGCATGGCGCAGCTCATGCCTAGGGCGAAGATGCCTACCGCAATAAATGCGCCCAGCGGGAAGTTCAGGCAGCATAGCGCTGTGAAGCACAGCATGCAGCAGCCCGAGGCAACCCAAAGGAACAGGAACAAGTCTGTTGCAGGAAGGGTCATTCCGCCTGCAACGGCGCAGATAAACAATGCGCTGCCTGCCGCAAGGGCAGAAAGAGCGGCAACGAAAACAAGAAGCGCAATTGCTGCAACGGCAATATTTTTGCTGCGCAAACCAGTAATATCGTTCTTCCAGAACAGCATTGAAAGCAGCAGCGAGCAAATCATGGTAAGCATGAACAGGGGCATCGCCATCATCTGAACCGCCATTGTTGAGCTCATGGAGCCGCCGCCGATGTTGGCATCGTTCACCACTTTAACCTCGCAGGCAATGCCGGCTTGCAGCAGGGCGTTTTCGATGGTGGTTTGCATGGAGCTTGCCATCTGCGGGTTTTTGCCTTTGTTCAGGTACACCGTGATTTGCGGCGCATTGCCCAGTGCCATTTGGCTGCTGATTTGCTGGCTGGTGAAGTTGCTGGGTATAACAATGGCGCCGTACAGCTCATTGTTATCGAGCATGGCAGTTGCCTCTTTCTCGCTTTCTAGCTGCGTCCAGCTTATGGCGCCGGCCATGTTGGAAGTGCTGTCCGAGGTTTCATCGCTGCTTCCTGTAAGTGAGCTTTCGCCCGAAATAAGCTTGCTAGTCAGGGCTTCGCCAACGTTGGTTTGCCCTGCTGCGGTACAAGCCCCGGCGTCCAGGTTGACGATGCCGAAGGGCACGTTGTTTGGTTCGGCGCGCAGCATGGGGCCAACCGCCAGGCTGAGGATGCAGCATAGAATTATCGCCATGCCAAAGGGCAGCACGAGCGCCCTCTTCCCCAATTTTTCTAACATTGCTTTCCTCCTGTTTCGTGTGGTAATTTCTCTGCCAGAATCGTAATTAGACAACTTGTCTAATAAAACAGATAAAATAGATACAGTGTCTAATTTTGGGAAAGGGCGGTGCTGTGGGCAGGCCAAGCAAGAATCAGCAGGGGCCTTCGGCCAAGGAACGTATTGAACAGGCTTTCTGGGGGCTGCTCGAAGAAAAACCGTTTCATTCCATCACGGTAAAAGACCTGATAAAGCATGCAGGCGTGAACCGAAATACTTTCTACTATCATTTTGAGAGCACTGAAGGTTTGGCAGTTGAATTGGTGCGAAGCAACATCCCCATCGAGTTCTTTGGCATCATGCTTAACGCTTTTAGGGGCGGGAACTTTGATATTTCTGCCGCAAGTGCCATTCCCGATTTGGATCAGCGGTTCCATCGCATTCGTCTGATTCTGAAAAACGGCGAGCCACGCTTGATGGAACTCGGGCGAAAAGAGGTTATTTCCTTCTTTGTTAGGGAAATGCGCCTTGATGAAAAGGAGATGAGCGAATTCGACCGTGGGAAGCTCGATTTTATCTGGGGAGGGATAACTCGGCTTTTGGCAAGTGATGAAGCTAGCACACCCGAGCGTTATCTTAACCAGCTTCAAAACGGCTTAGTGCAAGCCGTTGGCCCGCTGATAGTGCAAATTTGTGAACCGGGAAAGGCCTAAAGGGGCAACTCACAGTAAAGGGACTTGCGCCGATGCGTCTATTTGGCTGCGTGAAGGCTGCGCTTCGCCGCGCCTAAACATGCTACAATGCTCAACCGAGCGGGCCGGGCAATCGCGTGCGCAAGCATGAG
>CAZQWR010000047.1:0-11418 GCA_964597085.1 uncultured Cryptobacterium sp. | reverse complement strand
TATCCGAGGTGGTAGTCGCCGTGCTATCGCTCGACATCGAATAATTCATCGAACCCGAAGCATCCAGCACCAGCACAATGTCGAGCGGGGTATTCGACATGCTCGTGAGGTTCGAAGTGGAAGAAATAGCCGAGAGGCTGGTAAGGAAATTGGCGCCTTCGGCCTTTTTAACGGTGATTACGCCGTCGGAAGCATCGCCCGTGAACACCGATTTGTCGGTCCAGATGCGGCCAATGTTCGCCGTGGTGATGGGGTTATCGGCTTTGCCCGTGCCCAAAAGGCTTTCGTAGTCCGTAACAGTGGCGGCGTCGGAAACCGTGGTGGACGCAGCCTGGCTGGAATCGCCAGCGCTATCGCCGGTTGCGGCAAACGCCGTTGCCGTACCGCCAACAGCCAAAACAGCTGCGAGCGCTACGCCTAGGATGCCGGCGCGGGCTCGGCCGAAGCTGCGCTTGGGCTTACCCCCCCCTGTTACCTTTTTCAGCAAGCTCATACTTCTATACCTCCTACTTGCCTGGCCGCCCGTGCTCTTCCTTGGCACGTTGCGCGGCTTGGCATGTTTACCTATGTTGGCACCGCCTGCTTTGCGGCAGCTGCTGCGGTTGAGCTTCAACTAGCGGCATTGCGCTCCGGCGGCTATAACCAAGCCAGAAGCCCAACTTCGCTACCCCGCACAAACAAAAACTCGGCCTTAGCCGAGTTTGACGCCTGAACGGTGCAAGCTCTTGCCGCCTTGCACTTAGCAAAGCAGCCCTCTGAAAATGGGCGCAGCAACCCATTGCAGAAAATGTATAAAGTATAAGGCTTTACTTGTTAACAAAACGTGACAAACCGCGTTTTATCAGGCATTCGGCCAGTTTTTCATGACGAAAAACGCCGTTTTCGCCCCCCCCCTAAAAATCAGGGTATTTTTTGAGGGCCCAAACTACGGCGCCAAAGAAGCCAAGGGCGCCACTATCGCCCCGTCTTTTCGGGTCATAGCCACGTTCGTCCCCGTAACCACCATCAAAAATGAAGGGTCGGCCTACTTAAATTGGCCGCAAAAAATCGCCTCAGAATTTCCGCTGGTCACAGCAATATTTCCGCAAGTTGGCCGTTTTTGATTCCGCAAGTTGGCCGCTGTGCGCTAAAAAGCTACACCGGCTTCGCTTCCAGCTTGAAGCCCCCGGCCGACTGTTCGCCAATCAAACTTGGCAGCAAATAGCAAGCATACAAAGGCAGATACAGCACTTTACCTGCTCGTTCGATGTTGCCACGCGAAAGGACAATGGCCCGCTGAACCCCATACCCTTCGCTGCCAAGCACATGATCAAGGGCGGCATGGGCGCGAAAATAACTCCCGGATTTCACTTCGATGGGCACAGCAGTGCCGTCGCCAGCGTCAACAACAAAATCCACTTCACCGCGCTTCTTCGTTTGGTAGAAATATAGGGCAAATCCCTGAGCAGCAAGTTGCTGCGCGATAGCGTTTTCGTAGACGCCGCCCAGGTTAGGATTTTTGCTGTCCAAGTAAGCAGCCTGGGCAGTGGCAAGCGGGTAGCGAGCCATGAGCATTCCCGTATCGGATTGATACAGCTTGAACTTTGCCGCATTGGCGGTTTTCAGCAACGGCGACTTAGGCTCAGTTACCAAATCGGTTTTGAGCGCCACGCCCGCGTTTTGCAGCCACACGAAATCGCGCTCGTAGCCTTTGTAGCGCGCCGATTCATCGATGGAGCCAACTACAAACCGGTGCGTTTCACCCTCCAGCTGAACGGGCAACAGGTCGTAGATATTCTGAACATAAAGAGAACGTGCGCCTGCATATTTGGAAATATCGCGTTTGTACTGGGCGTTTAGGTCGGATTGCAGCTCGCGAACAAGGCCAAGATCGCCCTCCGAATCAAGGAAGCCCTGCACCACTTCAGGCATGCCGCCTACCACCAGGTAGGTGCGAAAGTTAGCCATCATGGCTTCATGGATGTAGTCTGCGACGGGCGTTTCCGCCTTGCAGCACTCCGCAATGCAATCGAAAGCAGCAGACGATACCTTGATTGCCCAGCAGAATTCCTCAAAATCCATCGGGGCCATGTTTAGCTCATGCACGTAACCAACAGGGTACGAACGCACGCCCTTGAACTGAGTGCCCAGCATCGAGCCAGAAAACGCCCACCGGCAACGACCGTCTTCAACCAGAAACTTCACCATGGTCATGACATCAGGCGCCTCTTGAACCTCGTCAACGAACACGAGCGTTTCACCTGGAACGATGGACTGTCCCGAAAGGACGGTTACGCGCGTTATAAAATCAGCGGCGCTCGATGCTTCGCAAAGCGCCTTTCGGGCTTGTGCGTTTTCGTACAGGTTGATTTCGATGAAACGCTTGAAATTCGCCTTGCCGAACTCGCGGATTGCGTAGCTTTTGCCAATCTGGCGAGCACCAACAACAAGCAACGCCTTCTTTAAACTGGAGTTTGCCCATTGGGTTAGCTTTTCTGTAATTTTGCGCTTCAGCATAAAACACCTCGTAGTTGGCTTAATTTCACGAAATGCGGAATTTCTTATGCCTATTATTTCACGAAATGCAGGATTTTTAACCCTGGAAATATCACGGAATGCGGAATTTCTAGAGCGGGTTTTCTCACGAAATGCAGGATTTTGAACAACAGGAGCGCTCAAGAGGCGGCAGCAGAAAAAAAGCTTTCAATTTTATGAGCACCCCACCTGGGGCGTTGCCACTTTTTAAGTTTAAGGAATGGGGTGAATTGCACATATTTAAGGTTAAGAAACCGCCCAGATTGCACGTTTTTTAGTTTAAGGGCGCTTTGAGCTTCGTTGGCAAAGGGGCGAACCCGCTATTGGCCCGCTGGATTGCAGGCACTGCGCGCAATACGGCCATCGCCTTCAGTGCAACGAATGCGCGCAACAAAAAGGCCGCCCGAAGGCGGCCTAATTGGCTAACTGTTGAAATGCGCTGAGGCAAATTGCCAAGTACAGGCTCATACAAGCCGTCCGACTGGCGGAGAGCTGCTCTCGGGACCCGCGCCTACCCCACCCTAGTAGCGGCTGTCGAAGATGCGCTGGGTTTTCTTTTCGGAACGGGGCAGCTCGCCCATGGGAACGCCCTTGGCATCGGGGGTGCAACCGATCTTCGCCTTGAAGATGAGCGCCAGCTCTTCCTCGCAATGCTTCAGGGCATCGCCTTCCAGCTCGGTTTCGAACAGCACGGTAAGCACGTCGCGGCCCATGATGTGCTCGATCATTACCTGGTATTCCGAAGAGGTGCCCGAGGTTGCGGCAATAACTTCCTCCACCTGAGCAGGGAACATGTTAACGCCCTTCACCTTGAACATATCGTCGGTGCGGCCCACCAGCGTGTCAATGCGCGGGTGATGCATGCCGCAGGCGCAGCTACCGGGGATAATGCGCGTAAGGTCGTGCGTGCGGTAGCGAATGAGCGGAGCGCCTTCCTTGCGAAGGGTGGTAAGAACCAGCTCGCCCACTTCGCCGTCGGGCAGGGGCTCGCCGGTTTTGGGGTTTACAACTTCCGCGTATACGAAATCGCTCCACAGGTGCATGCCGTTATGTTCGCTGCAGGAAATGCCAATGCCCGGGCCGTAGATTTCGGTAAGGCCGTAGATGTCGAAGATTTCAATGCCCAGCTCGGTTTCAATGCGATGGCGCATCTTTTCGCCCCAACGCTCGGAGCCGATAACGCCCTTGCGCAGTGCCAGGTTGCCGCGAATGCCACGCGCTGCAATTTCTTCGGCCAGCAACAGTGCATAGGAAGAAGTTGCGCACAGAACGGTGCTCTGCATGTCCTGCATCATGCGCAACTGCTTTTCGGTGTTGCCCGGGCCCATTGGCACGGCCATAGCACCCAGCTTTTCGGCGCCCAACTGGAAGCCAATGCCCGCCGTCCACAGGCCATAACCAGGCGTGATGTGAATGCGGTCGGTATTGGTGATGCCCGCCGTTTCGTAACAGCGCGCAAAGATGGTGGCCCAGTCCTGAACGTCTTTCTGGGTGTAAGGGATTACCACCGGAATACCCGTGGTACCAGAGGAAGAATGGATACGCACAATCTTTTCTTCAGGTACGGCGGCCAAGCCCAGCGGGTACACCTCGCGCAGGTCGGCCTTTTCGCTGAAGGGAAGCTTTTCGAAGTCGGCCTGGGTCTGCACGTCGGAAAGATCGATTCCCTCGAACTTCTTGGCGTAGAACGGAGAGCGGTTTTTCAGGGTTTTGAACTGCTCTTTAATAAGGTCGAACTGTTCGGTGGTAAGTTCCATCAGCTTGCCTTTCTAAAAATTTCGGTGGGGCTAACTTTAGCACGCCAAAGCGCCCTCAACGAGAGCTATGGCCTGAAGGTTCATTTCAACGAAGCGCGGCTTCACGCAAGCGGGAATAACCGCACGCATATCTTCCAGCGTAAGAACACCAGCAAGGGCGCTGTTGTTGGCAGGGCTGTTCACGGCTGCCAAGGCGCTGGCCAGCATGATGATGTTGAGCGCCTTGCGGCTGCCCAGCTTTTCGCACAGGGCAACGTCGTCTACGGCAACCACGTTGGCACCGCTTGCGCGCAGCGCTTCCACCATTTCGGCGGGGTTGTAGCTGGGCGCGCGGAAGTTCGAAACCGTGGGCGCCACGCCCGACTGCGCCGTAACCAACACGCCTTCGGGCTTCAGCAGCGGCAGCGCGCGCAGCGCTTCGCCCGGCTCAAGGGCAATAACCACATCGGCCGAAGCATTGCCCGGCAGCGGGCTGAATACTTCTTCGCCGTTATTGCCCATGCGCAAATGGCTCATAACATCGCCGCCGCGCTGGGCCATGCCCGTGGTTTCGGTAGAACGAACCTGCCAGCCCTTGCTGCGGGCGGCTTCTGCCAAGATCTTTGCTGCCAGAACGCTGCCCTGGCCGCCAATGCCGGCAATGGAAATGTTTATCATTGGGCGCTCCCTTCGTTGCCTTCGCAGGTAAGCGCGCCGTTTTCGCACAAATACGTGCACAGGCCGCAGCCGTTGCACAGCGAAACGTCCACCACAGGCTGGCGCTGTTCCTTGCTCCACGAAAGTGCGGGGCACCCGATTTTGAGCACGCACTTGCCGCAGCCGGTGCACGGCTCGGGATTGAACTCAACCGGCTTGCCCGGCTTGATGAGCTTCACGCACGGACTTTGGAAGATGATGGCCGAAGGCCCGTCGAACTCGATGGCTTCGCGCGCAGCTTCGCGGGCTTCATCCAAGTGAAGCGGGTTTGCATGGGTGATAACCGTTACGCCCAACGCACGCAGCACGGCTTCGATGCTGATAGGCGTGCTTTTAGGGCCCATGAGCGTAACGCCGGTGCCGGGGTGCGGCTGGCTGCCGGTCATGGCGGTGGTGGCGTTGTCCAGCACGCACACGGTAATGTCGTGCTGGTTGTATACCGCGTTGGCAATACCGGTCATGGCGCTGGCAAAGAAGGTGGAATCGCCCACAAACGAAAGTGCCTTCTTACCAGGCTCAACAACCGAAAAGCCCTGAGCCACGGTAATGCCGGCGCCCATGCACAGGCACGTGTCCACAGCATCGAGCGGCTTGGCGTTGCCCAGCGTGTAGCAGCCAATATCGCCGCAGAAAATGCCGTCGCTGGGGCGGCGCAGCGCGGTTTTCACCGCGTAGAACGAACCGCGGTGCGGGCAGCCTGGGCACAACATGGGCGGGCGTGCCGGAGCTTCGGTATTTTCGGCGCCGGCATCAAGGGCAGCACCAACCGCGGGGGCTGCCAGGATTTTTGCAGGTTCGGCCAGCTCAACGCCGAAGAAGGCGCGCAGCTGGCCTGCGATGGCATCAACCGTGTTTTCGCCACGGGTGGTGGTTTCGCCGGTGAGCTTGCCGTGCACAGCGTAGGCGCCGTGAGTGCGGCCGGCCAACTTCAGCATTTCATCTTCAAGAACATGGTCGAGCTCTTCGAAGCAGATAACTTCTTCCAGGCCTTCGGCGAAGTGCTCCACGCGCGGCGCAGGGAACGGGTACGGCGTGCCAACCTGCATTACGCGGTAAGCCGGCAGCGCCTCCACCTGCTTGCCATAGGCAGGGCCGCCCATGGTGCAGAAGCCGCCTTCGCACGTAGGCGGCAGAACGGGCGCGGCCTTTGCGCCTTCAGCCCAAACCAGCTTGCCTGCGGCAGCCTCGGCTTCCAGCATACGCAGGGCCTCGCGCGCGTACGCGTATGAAATGCCACCGCACACAATACCGAACGTAGGCTCTTCGCCCACCTGCACCTGCGGGTTGAACTGGTCATATGCTTCGGCCGAAAAATCGACGGCAATCTTGGGCAGGCGCTCGTTGATTTCGCCATGACCCTTGTACGAGCGCTTGGGGAAGATTACCCATTTGCTGTCGCGCTCAAAGCCCTCGGGCTGACGCGCAGTGGTTTCTTCAGCCACGTCGAAGTACGTGGAAGCGTGGCAGATGCGCGTGGTGGGGCGCATGATTACAGGCGTGTTGTATGCCTCGGAAAGCTCGTAGGCAGCGACCATCATGGCGCATCCCTGCTCGGGCGTGGCCGGGTCGAACACGGGCACCTTCGCGAAGGAAGCGAAGCGGCGCGTGTCCTGCTCGGTTTGCGAGGAAATGGGACCCGGGTCGTCGGCAACGTAGAGCACAGTGCCGCCCTTCACGCCCACGTAGTTCAGCGACATGAGCGGGTCGCTGGCAACGTTCAAGCCCACCTGCTTGCAGGTGTACAGGGTGCGCGCGCCGGCATATGCGGCGCCGGCCAGCAGCTCCAGCGCGGCCTTTTCGTTGGTAGACCATTCCACGTGCACGCCCTTGGCGCGGCCAGCGGCATGTTCGGCGGCGATGGTTTCTATAACTTCGGAAGAGGGCGTGCCAGGGTAGCCCGCGCACACGCGCACGCCAGCCTCCAAGGCAGCATGGGCAAAGGCCTGGTTGCCCTTCAGGAATTGTTTTGGCATAAGCAGTCTTTCGGGCGATTAGGCCTGAGCCATTTCGGCCTTGAGCTTTTCGATTTTGGCGCGCATTTCGTCGTTGCCGGTGCCCAGCATCTGAACAGCCAAAATACCAGCGTTCTTAGCGCCGTTGATGGCAACGGTTGCCACGGGCACGCCAGAAGGCATCTGCACCATGGAAAGCAGGGAGTCCAGGCCGCCCAAGTCGGAGGTTTTCATGGGCACGGCGATAACGGGCAGCGGGGTGTAGGCTGCAACAACGCCACCCAGGTGAGCAGCCTTGCCTGCGGCAGCGATGATTACGCGGATACCGCGCTCTACTGCGCTGCTTGCCCACTCGTGAACCTCTGCGGGCTTGCGGTGAGCGCTTGCCACCTTAACTTCGTAGGATACGCCCAGCTCTTCGAGCTGCTTCATGCAGGCTTCCATGGTGGGCATGTCGGACTGAGAGCCCATGATGATTCCTACCACGGGGTTTTCGCCAAAAGTTGTGCTCATGATTTCGTCCTTTTATACGTATTAATGGATATGCGCATTGTACACCCCGCGCCTACGCCGAAGCGCCCCGCAGCGGCCAAGGGAAAAGCGGTCGAAACACGGGGCGAGAGAGAAGGGACGCGTGAGTGGCTGGGGCAGCGGACCTTCAGTGGCGAAAAACCGAGCAGATGTATGCCGAAAGGGCGTTTGAGCGGATTTTCGAGACGTTTTTGGCAAGAAAACGAGCACATGTATGCCGTATCGCCTAAGCATGGCGAAAAACCGAGCAGGTGCGTGCGAATAGATCGGCGAAACGGCAAAAGGGCATACATCTGCTCGGTTTTTCGCCAAAACAAGGTCGGTTTTTCGTCGAGAACGCTATGCTCCCGCTGCCTAAGCGCAAACCGGCAGAACCCGCAGCGTCGCGGGGCAGCGGGCGGCCCTAAGGTCGGGCAAAGTGAAAGAACCCGCCGGGGCGGGTTCTTGAGATTGGTTGTTGCGCGGCGGGCGCGTTAGTGGATGGCGGCGAATTCTATGGCGCCTACCAGTTCGCTGGGATCGCAGATAAGCACGCTTGGCATTTCATTGAGCAGTACTTCGCGGCTGAAGAACTTTCCCCAGGTAACGCCCACGCTGGGCATATCGGCAGCCTTGGCAGCCTGCAGGTCGTAAGGGCTATCGCCCACGTAAATGCAGCGACTGGGGTCCACGCCCAGCTTCTTAGCCGCGGCGAACAGCGGGTCGGGGTCGGGCTTGTGGCCTTCGCTATCTTCAGCTCCGTTTACGCAGGCAAACAGGTCGAACAAGCCATGCGCCTTCAGGCTTTCGGATGCCAGCCATACGCGCTTGGAGGTTACTATGCCCACAATATAGCCCTTTTCGCGCAGGGTATCGATAGCGCGCGGCACGCCCGGAAACGGGCCCGACTTTTCCTGCAGGTCTTTTTCGTTGTGGGCGCGATAGGTAGTGGTAAGCTCTTCGGCCGCTTCAGGGCCATAGCCGTGGTCGGCGGCAAAGGTTTCCATCTGGGTTACCAGGGGCTGGCCCACCTTGGCTATAAGTTCCTCATCGGGCAAGGCCTGGCCAAACACCTTTTCGGTGGCGTAGCGCATGCTGTCCAGAATGGGCTGGAAGGTGTCGAGCACCGTTCCGTCCAAGTCGAACAAAACAACATCTCGTTTGGGATTGAGGGAGATCATGTTGCAGCTTTCTGTATTCGGACGCAAAAACGGCGGCTTACGCCGCCGCGGAATTACTTTACTCATTTAAATTGCTAGGGCAAGCTTGTGCCCCACATTGCCACGAAAGCAACCAGAAGAACACACCCCGCGCGCGCCCAACGGCACGAACGGCAAGCGGGCGGCATGTTCACGGTTCAAGAACCCGAGCCCAGCATGCTCGGTGCATTCACCATGCACCACGAAGCGCGGGTGCTTAGCGCGCTTGCCCGCAATCAACGCGCTCGCTGCCACAGCCGCCCAAGCAGGCGCGGCAGAAAGCTGTTGAGCTACAGACCCAGCGCCTTCTTCAGCGAGGAAACGCGGCGGCGGGAAACCGGGATCTTCTCGTCCACGCCATCGAGCGTAAGCAGAAGCGTGCCGCCGCTCTGGGGCTCAACTTCCTTAACCAGCGCAAGGTTTACCAGGTAACCGCGATGCACACGGAAGAAGCCGTGGCCATCGAGCGTCTTTTCCAGCTGAGCCAGGCTTACGGTGCTGAAGAAACGGTCGACCCCGGTTTGCAGGTAGGCGTAATCATCGCGCGCCATGACGTAGCGAATGTCATCGATGTTGATGAGGATCTTCTTGCCGCCCTTTTCAACAGGGATGCGCTCGGCCTTCTGGGCCTTTGCATGCAGCGTTACATGCTCGCGAACGCGGGCAAGCGCATGGGCCAGGCGCTCGGTTTCAACGGGCTTAACCAGGTAATCGATGGCGTTTACCTTGAAGGCGTCCAGGGCGAACTCGCTGTAGGCCGTTACGAACACAACGGCAGGAGGATACTTCAGGTGCTGCAGAGCCTCAGCCAGCTGAATGCCAGTGGCCTCGGGCATATTGATGTCCAAGAACATAACGTCGCAGGGGTATTCCTTCAGCTTTTCAATAGCCTCACGAACACTTGCCGCTTCTGCGACTACCTCGGTTTGGTTGAGCTCGCTCAGCAAAAAGCGCAGCTCGGAACGTGCCGGTGCCTCGTCGTCAACGATGATTGCCTTCAGCAACGCAGCCTCCTCGAATCTCTTCACATAATCATCCGTATTATAGACCAGTTCGCCCGCCTGGGCGTTTTTACTTGTTTTCCCTTTAAACCCAGATAGCGCGCAAAAAACACGTTTGCGCAGGCCATGCGCAAACGCCTAATAGAAACTTAATTGGAAGCCTAAAAGCTACATTTCGGCGCACTTGGGCAAAAACAGCGTAATGCGCGTGCCTTCGCCCAATTTGCTCTGCACGTCCATGTAAGCCTCTTCGCCGTAATAGCCGCGAAGGCGGTCGTTGATGTTCTTCACGGCAATGCCCAGGCCCGTTTCCGACTTGGGCCGCATGATGTTCTGGCGCGCCTCTTCGGTCATGCCGATGCCGTCGTCCACCACGCGCAGGTACACGTCGGCGCCTTCAAGCCTGCCTTCAATTTGAATGGTGAGCTTGCCTTCGGCGGCCATAGCGTGCTTTACGGCGTTTTCAACCAGAGGCTGCACCATGAAGGCAGGCACCTGCATGGCGCGCACTTCGTCGGGGATATCCACCTCAACTCCCAGGCGGTCTTCGCCGAAGCGTGCCTGCTCAAGCGAAAGGTAGCGCACAGTTTGCTCAACCTCACGCGAAAGCGGAATGAGGTCGGAGCTGTTTTCCAGCGTTTGGCGGTAGAACACGGCGAATTCGCGCAGCATAACGCGGGCCTTGTCGGGGTCGGTGCGCACAAGGGAAGCCATGGTGTTGATGATGTTGAACAGGAAGTGCGGGTTGATCTGGCTTTGCAGCGCCTTCAGCTCCATGCTGGCCGCCAGCTTCTTTTGCTCTTCAAGCGCCAGGGCGGAAATCTGCGTGGAAAGCAGTTGGGCAAAGCCTTCGGCCACGGAAATCTGCGTTTCAGTGATGCGCGAAGCCTTGGGATAGTAGAACTTCAGCGTACCGGCAATGGTGCTGCCCAACGCAAGCGGCACAATGACAGCCGCCTGAATGCTGCGGATGGGCTTAGGCAGACCCACTTCGATCTGGCTGCGCAGCACGCGGGTTTTACCGTCCTGCACGGTGCGCTTGGTGCCGGCCGTGCGAATATGGCCGCCCAGTTCGCCCAGCTCTTCGGCGCCATCGCCGGAATAGCCCAGAACCACTTCGCGGTCGGTGATGGCCACGGCGCAGGCAGAGGTTGCTGGCAGCAGCAGCTCGCACACCTTCTGGGCGCCTTCGCTGTTGAAGCCGTCTTGCATGGCTTCCAGCGTTTCACTTGCCAGGTTCAGAACCGACATAGACTGCGTGGCGCGCACGCGGTCGGGGTCGAGCATGAGGGCAATGGTGATAAGCAGAAACGCCGTGAACAGCGTGCCCGACAAGGTAAGCACCAGGTAGTTGCCTTCGGGCGCGAACATTGCCCAGCCCAGTACGCAACCGCAGATGAGCGCCAGGCACAGGGAGGTTATTTCCAACGTGATAGTTAAGTTGTGGCGAGGGTTGGCCATAGGGGGATCCTTTCGTCAGGATCGACCATAACACACCAGCGCGAATCCCCGTCGGGGCGGCGCATAACGGAACCGAACCACCCGCTACCCTGCTTAGAAATTCCGCTTTGCGGAATTTCACGTGCGGTCGCTGCTTCATGTTTTGAAAATAGATTCGCTTCGCGAATCGAAGCAGGAAATGCTTTCAGAGTGACTCTCTCCGCTATAGCCCACCCCTCTGCACGCGGGAATGCTCGGGCGGGTGGATTACATTGCCATGAATTCGTTGACCAACAGCACTACGGCGCTGACTACCAGGAAGGTTCCGAAGATGAAGCGGAGTTGGCGC
>CAZQWR010000046.1:0-11677 GCA_964597085.1 uncultured Cryptobacterium sp. | reverse complement strand
TTCAGCTCGCCCTTGTCGCAGCGGTTGCCCCAGCTGTCGATGAGCTTGTCGTCTTTGTATACGCACACGATTTCGCAATGGTTGGCGCACTTCTGGCACACGATTTCGCGCGTGGTGAACTCGAAGTCGCCCACATTGAAGTCGAAGGGCTTGCGCTTGGAAGCGGGCGCATCGGCTGCAAGCAGGGCGGCGCCGTAAGCGCCCATCAGGTGACCGTCGGCATCAACGATAACCTTCTGCCCCAGCGCTTCTTCGAAGAAATGCACCACGCCTACGTTCTTGCTTACGCCGCCCTGGAACACGATGGGCGAGGTGATGCGCTTGCCCTTGCCCACGTTGTTCAGGTAGTTGGTTGCAACTGCTCGGCATAAGCCTGCGATTACGTCTTCGCGCGCATAGCCCACCTGCAGCTTGTGTACCAGGTCGCTTTCGGCAAAAACGGTGCAACGCGCGGCGATGTTCGCGGGCTTCTTCGAGGTAAGGGCAATGGGGCCGAAGTCCTCCACCTCAACGCCCAGGCGATGGGCCTGGCTGGAAAGGAACGATCCGGTTCCCGCAGCGCACAGGGTGTTCATGGCGTAGTCGGTTGCAATGCCGCCCTCCACGCAGATGATCTTGGAGTCCTGACCGCCGATTTCCAGGATGGTGCGCACATCGGGGTGCAGGTGGGTGGTGCCTACGGCGTGCGCGGTGATTTCGTTCTTCACCACGGTGGCGCCCAGAATGGCCCCTACCAGGCGGCGCGCACTTCCGGTTGCGCCTACGGCAACAACCTGCACTTCTTCACGGTTTATCTGGCCGGCAAGGTCTTCAACCACACGGCGTGCGGCGTCGGTGGGGTTGCCTTCGGTCCAAAGGTACGAGCGTGCCATGATGGTACCTTCGCCATCGATGACAACGCCTTTCGTGGAAATGGAACCGGTGTCTATGCCAAGGAATGCGCTGGTCATTAGCGGGCCTTTCTCATTGCAATCATGTCGTAGAAAGCCTCAAGACGGGTGTCGAGGCCGGTGTCGCTGGTTTGCGAATCGTAGCTCAGGTACAAAATGGGCACATGGTAGTCGGCGCTGATGCGCTGCAGCACGGGCATAACGTCGATTTCGGGCGTGCAGCCGGCCGATTTCAAATGCACAATGCCGTCAAAGCCTTGCTGGGCATAGCTTTTTGCTGCGGCGATGGTCATGGTGGAAGTGGGTCCCATGTCGTACTTCACGTATTCCGAAACGCTGCGGCGCAGGTTTTCCTCGTTGTAGTGAAGGTTGCGGTGCGTCATGTTCAAGTAGCGTGCCAAAGAAACGCCCATGTCAATGAACTTGTCTTCGATGCCAAGGTTCGAATGGGCATCCACGGCGGTGAAGAACTCGCCCACCAGGCCAATGCGAATGGGGTCTACCGGCATGTTCAGCGGAATCTCGTTCAGTTCACGGATGCCCTTTTTATAGGCCTCGGTTATTTCGAACATGCTGGTTACGGTGCCCATTTCCGCGTAAAAGTTTTTGCGGGCCAGCTTGTAGGCGCCCGGTTCTGCGCAGAATCCGGCGCGTGCCAGGTAAGCGTCGTTGTAATCGTCCAGGTATTCGATCATCTTCAGTGCGGCCAGGAAGTTCTTTAGACCCTGCGGAATGGAAAGGTTCGGGTTCACCTTTTCCTTGCAGATGGTGAGGTACTCCTGGGCGGGCTTGCCGGTAACGGTGGCGAAGTTGAGCATTTCGAATTCGTAGCCCAAATCGCGCAGGATGGACTCTTGCAGTTCACCGTAGTAGCCCAAGCGGCAGGGGCCGGCGAACTGCACCAGCACGTCGGCGCCGCGGTCGAGTGCTTCGATGTAGTCGCCCAAAATGTGCTTGAACGGCGCGCAAACGAAGTCGTTGCTGTGCAGGGTGCCCAGTTCCAGCGTTTTGCGTGTTGCCTCGGGCAGCGGCACCCATTCGGCATCCAGCACCTGTTCAACGAAGAACTTGAACACCAGGTCGTAGTAGGTGTAGCGCAGGAAGGCCACCTTGGTGCGGGCGTGGTGCTGTTTCTTCTTGTTGTTCTTGCGGCGGGCGCGCAGCGCTTCGGGCTTGCCAGGTTTCATGGCGATGCTGGTAGGCGCATCTTCAGAATAGCGGCGTTTCAGCGTATCGGCTGCGCGGCGCGCGTTGTTCGGCAGGTTCTGCAGGCTGCCTGCGGCACGCTGCGCTTTTTTTGGCAGGCTTTGCAGGCTGCCGGCAGCGCGCTGAACGGAATGGGGAAGGCCCTCAATACCATCGGCCATGCGCTGGGGCAGACCTTGGCCTTCTTTTTTCGGGTCGTTATTCATTCAGGTAGCCTCCCTTCTTTTGGTAGCGCAGGATGTCTACAAAGCTTTCAAGGCGCGTTTCCAAACCGGCGGTGCCGCTCTGCGCGTCTACCGTCAGCGAAAGGATGGGCTTGCCCTTGATGCAACGCATCAGCGCATCGTTGGTCATGGAGTCGGGGCCGCAAGGGAAGGCACTCATCAAAACTATGCCATCTACCTGGTCGTATAGCGAAAGAATAGTGCCTATCATTTCGCGGTTCACAATCCAGGGCAGCGTATCGGAAAACTCGTAGCTGCGTTCGAGCGCCTTTTCATGGTCGTAGCGGTCGGTGTGCAGCACCAGAACGTCAAGGCTCTTCAGCATGTCTACCAATGGGGCGCCCACGAAAGCATCGTGCACTACGTAAGGGTGCGCTGCCACCAGGATGCGCAGCGGACGTTCGGATTTGGACAGCTTTTCTGTTGCCTTTAGCGCTTCCGCCTGTTTCTTGGCTCGTTTTTCATCGGCCTTCTTTTGGGCACGTACCGCTTCCTGATAGGCTTCCTTGGCCTTTTTCTTGCTGACGCCAAAGCGTTGCCCCAGCTCGGTAAAGGCTTGTGATTCCTTGATCTTGGAATCGGTGTGGTCAACCTCGCAGGAAACAATGCGCGGGGCATCGTTTCCGAAGGTGTTTTGCACTAGGTCGGGCAGGGCCTGGAACTTGGTGCAGAAGCCCTTCATGTTGCCTAGGTTGTCGATGCTGGGAACGAACACGGCGTCGCACTTGCCGGCAAGAGCGGCAACGTGACCCATGTACAGCTTCGATGCCAGGCAGCATTCGTCGATGGAAAGGTAAGCGCCTTTTTCCAGTGTTGAGCGGTCGGAATCCTCGCTGAACACCACGGTGCGCCCCAGTTTTTCGAAGAAGGTGCGCCACATTGTTTTGTAGCGATAATAAAGCAGGGCCTTTGGTATGCCGATGGTTTGCACATCTGCGTACTCGACCTGCGGTTTTAGATCTATCGGGCTCATGATCCTCCGTAGGAAAGTTAGATAACCTAACTATTTTTACGCTATTGCCGCCTAAACGTTGAAGGCTTCACTGTGTTTCCATCTTGCGTGTTGGTTCGGTGTTGGAATTTTTGCGGCACCCTCAGCCCTGGGCGAGGTGGGTTCAGCCGGGGAAGACATCGCGCTTCGCTTGTCTTCTGGGTGGGTGGCGGCGAAGTGCAGCTTAGTGCATGCCAGGGGCTCGCAAGGTGCTGGGGAACAACAAGGGGTGCAGCTCTAGTTGTGCTGCACCCCTTTATTGTGGTTTCTTTCTTCAGTCGATGTTGGTGATTTTCCTAACCCTGTTTTTCTGTTCGCTTACAGGCGGCCTAGGACCGCTTTCTTTATGCGGCGGCGCTGCAGGGTGGGCTGGCTGGCTGCGGCGCAAGCTACGCCTCCCGCTAGCAGGGCAAAGAGTGTTAGCGCGGTGCCGGGCTGCGCTACGTCTTCCGTTTTCGGGAGCTTGGCGGCAACGGCTTCACTCACTGTTTTTTCCTGGCTGATGTACTGCACTACGGAATCTTTGTCTTCATCGTGCAGCTCCAGGTTGCGGTGCGTGTCTATTTCCGCGTCGTTCCATAGCTCGGTTTCCTCTGCTGCCAACGCTTCTTCGGTTGCTTGCATGGTAAGCACAGCGGGCGCATAGGCTACCTGCTTTTCTTCGCTGGTGCGGGTGGTGCCGGTGGCTTCCTGCAGGTTGAAGGTGGCGCGCCCTTGATCAAGCTCGGTGAGGTCGGCAGCCTCGTAGCGTTCGCTTCGCTTCCAGTCGGAGGCATCTTGCGCATTGGTGCCGAAACCTTCTTCCACCCGCCCGTGTTCGAAGGCGAATGCGGTGATGTACTCGCCCTCCTGCAGGTTCAAATCGGCTACCTTCAGCTCGTCGGCTTCCAGGGTGGAAACATTGGTTTTCCAAACCTGCCAACCAGTGAAGTCGTGGATACGCTTGTTGGTTGGATTGGCTTCGTTGAACGGGTTGGTGGAGCAGGCGTTCACTGCAATCTCGCCAGAAGCAGATTCATCGTTAATGCCGTTGGAAGCTATGCTGCTAGAAGGGTTGCCCTTGGAAGCTCCGTTGTTGGCACTGGCGCCGGCAACGGCGTTGGCGCCCGACATCGAAGTTCCGTTGGCGCTGTTTGCGTTTGCCTTCGCGTTGCTGGAAGTGTTGCTTGTTGCTTCGTTAGCGGAAACGCTGTTTGCGCTTTTGCCCAACGCCGATTCGTTGGCGTTGCCGCTATCGTCCGAATTGGCCTTGGTGCTGGAATTGGCCGTGTTGTTTGCTTTGCTGCTGTTTGAATTGACCTTTGAACCGGAGCTGGCTGCATCGTTCGAGCCGCCCTGGCTGCTTGAATTGCCCTTCGCGGTTGCACTTGAGCTTTCGGCCGTCTTTGCGTCGCGCTCATCATCGAAATTCGTGCGGTACCAAACGTTCATCTTGCCGTCGTAGTCTTCGAAGCTTACGGGTGTGGTAAGGCTAACCAGATGAGCAAGGTTTTCCTTGGCGCATACCAGCGTGTCGGTCATGGTGAATTCGTCTACCCAGGTGTTGGAAGTGGAGCGGTAGTCCACCGTATAGAAGTACTGGCCGCTTTCGTCCAAAAGCGTTTCGCGCTTGTCTATATCGCCGGAAATCTCTAGCTCCTCTACTTCGATTTCGGGCTCTTCGAAATCGTTGTCCACCGTGCCCAAGTTGAGCGTTACCTCGTTTCGGCTGATGGTTACGGTGAACTTAGCCAGTTCAACAGCACCTTTGTTCGCCTCGCAAGGCTGCTCTTCAACATCGTACGTGTCGTAGGGAAGGGCGCCCAGTTCATCATTTGCCTTAGCAGTGTTGCCGTGACTGTCTTTTTCGAACCAAATACCGTCGTTGCTGCTGGTTCCTGCATTGGTGCTCTGTGAATGCGGGGCCCAGCTGGCTTCGGTACTTGCCATGCCGTTTTCGTCGGTTACCAGCGTGTGCGATTCGCCTGTAGTGCGCGAAGTGATGCTGAAGGGTACATTGGCCAGGCGTTCCATGCTGCCGTTCTTTGCCTTGATGAAGCTGAAGTCGCCGCGAACAACCTGCTCGCTCAGTTCTACGGGCTCCCAATCGGCAATGTGCTCGGCGTTGCCCGAAGCGGTTAGGTCTACCACCACAGGGGCGCTGTTGAGCAAATAACCCGTGGGCGCCTTCACCTCTTCGATGGAAACCACGCCCAAAGGCAGCACCGTGTTGCCCTGCGTATCTTTATAGAATTCATCGCCTTCAACCAGGTAATCCTTGCTCAGCTTTATATGGCCGTCTGCATCGGTTTGCAAAAGCCAGGTGCGCTTGGGCGTGCCCAGACTGCTTAGTTGCGTTCCGCTTCCCAGCCCTAGCGCCGAAAGCGTGTTCTCCATTGTCTGACTGGAATTTAGGTGCGTGTCGTAATAGCTTACGCGATACTGCGCGCCCTTAAACGTTGCCGAGCCCATAGGGTAGGGAGCTTCGGTTTCTGCATCGTGCTTCTGTCCAACAATGCTTATGTTTGCGCATTGTGGCGCATCGGAAATGCTCACGGTTACGGTCTGCCCCGATTCCGCCGTGGCGCTTTTATCCTGCGCGGGCGCATAGCCCTTGGGTGCCGTTTCTTCGTGAATGGTGTAGGTGCCAACGGGCAAAAGCTCGCTTTTGGCGGTTTTGCCATCGGCGCCGGTGGTGAGCCCCGAAACGCGCTGGCCCTGCTGGTCGTACACGCCGAACACGGCCCCGTCCAGGCTGTAATTGCCGTTATCAGTGCTGATGCCCGGATTGAGCGACTGCTTGGAAATTTCCAAATATCCGCCGAAGTTCTTCTTCACTACGGCCTGCATAGCTACCGTTTGATAGCCGATGAGCCCCATGCTGTTGCGTGGGCCATCGGGCGAAGCGGCATCGGGCGGCGTGATGCTCACGTCGTACACCACTTCGCCGGCTTCAATGTCCACGTGGTTGAGCGTAGCCACATAGGTTGCCCATACATAAGAAGGCGCCGCCGCGCTAGGAAGCGAGCAGCTGCCCGTGCCCGAGCAGCCTTCCAGCCCGCCGTCGAAGCCCGAAACGTTGAACTGCGCCGGATGCACGCTCCAGGTAGCACCGATGTAGCAGTTGCCGCTTAAGGTCTGAGGAACGTCGCCCGCGGGGTCGGTGGGCGTAACCTTTGCCGGGTCGGACACGCGGTAGAGTGCATATACGCTGGTAGAAGCCGTAACCGGCGCATCGAAGTCGAATGTGTTGTTGGTGGAGGCATCTACCCAGCGCAAAAACTCCCAGCCTTCCTTGGCCGGCGTTGCAGGCTTGCTGCCGTATGCCTGGGTAAACGATTTCCCCTTTGCCACGCTTACCGAAAGGTCGCTGGTTTTGCCATCGTTGAACGAAACGGCAACTTGATAGTCGGCCTCCACGAAGGTGCCCTTTACCGTGATGCTCTTGCTTACGGCTGTTTTGAACCAGTCGAAGTCCTTGCCGTCGGCGGTGTGCCAGGTGAGCTTTTTGCCCTGCGCCTGCTTTTCCTCAATCAGCGAAGCTAAAGGCTGGTTGCCGCTGGAATCCTGCATGAATTCCGGGTTGGTTTTCACGGCTTGCCCCAAAGTGAAGTCCTCGCCCGCAACCAGTTTGGGCAGCGTGCCCGTGTAGCCTTCAACCTCTATGGTTACCTCCACGGCTTTAGCGGTTCCGCTGCCTTGGCCGCTTGAGCTGCCATTCTGGCCGGCGGAGCTGCCGTCATCATTGCTCTTGCCATTGCCGCTTTGCCCGGAGCTGGCCCCCAAGCTCGCCGAGCCCGAACCCGAGCCCGACTCCGCTGTTGAGCTCGAATCTGCGGCCTGCACCTGCGCGCTTGCCGAACCCCCAGTTGCCCCTTCGCCCGAAGCAAAAGCCTGGGCCCAGCGGGGAAGCCCCATGGCAAGCACCAGAGCGCCAATCATGATCAGCGCAAGCGCAATGTTTGCCCGCCTTTCTTTCCTTTCCATAAACCCCTCCTTTTCGAAAGTTGTTTCCCCTAAAAGCGTGGCAGGCGTTTCTTAACCAAATTCGAAAAGGGTGCGAAAGCGATGCGAAAATAATTCCAAAATTTGTCGAAAATAGTGCGAAAAATGTCTATTCCCACCAAACAGCTGGGAATTAAAATGCGGCATTAACTTAAACGTAACCAAATGTCAGCAAGACTCTGAACAGGCAAAACGCTATTCGCGAAGCTGAAAATCCGCTCTCTGCCAACAATTTTGGAAATTAATCTTGACAATACCTACGGACTTAGTAGGATTTGAGTCAAGAAATAAAGGGCTGGGCGCCAGAAGGCCCCAGGAGAAACCCGCATAGGTTGCGGGTGGAAAGAAGGAATCATGGCAGTTTACAAGAGCGTTTCTGAGCTTATCGGCAACACCCCGCTGGTGGAGCTTAGCAACTACGAGAAGAACCACAACCTTAACGCCACCATCATCGGCAAGGTTGAGCTGTTCAACCCCGCAGGCTCCATTAAGGACCGCATTGCCAAGGCAATGGTCGACCAGGCAGTGGCCGATGGCAAGGTAAACGACGAAACCGTATTCATCGAGCCTACCTCCGGCAACACCGGCATCGGCCTGGCAGCAATCGCCGCCGCTCGTGGCAACCGCATCATCATCACCATGCCGGAAACCATGTCCATTGAGCGCCGCAACCTTATGAAGGCCTACGGTGCCGAGCTCGTTCTTACCGATGGCGCCAAGGGCATGAAGGGCGCAATTGCCCGCGCATCCGAGCTGGCAGAGGAAATCCCCAACTCCTTTATCCCCAGCCAGTTCACCAACCCCGCAAACCCCGCAATTCACGAGGCAACCACCGGCCCCGAAATCTGGGAGGCAACCGAGGGCAAGGTTGACATTCTGGTAGCAGGCGTAGGCACTGGCGGCACTGTATCCGGCACTGGTGCATACTTGAAGTCCCAGAACCCCGACGTAAAGGTTGTTGCGGTTGAGCCCGCCGGCTCCCCGGTTCTTTCCGAAGGCCGCCCTGGCGCTCACAAGATCCAGGGTATCGGCGCAGGTTTTGTTCCTGATACACTGAACACCAGCATTTACGATGAGATCATCACCATTGCGGATGAAGAGGCATTCGAAGCTGGCCGCGAGCTTGCTGCGAAGGACGGCCTGCTGGTGGGCATTTCCTCCGGCGCTGCCGTTGCTGCTGCAACCAAACTGGCACAGCGCCCCGAAAACGCTGGCAAAACCATCGTGGCCATTCTGCCCGATACCGGCGAGCGTTACCTTTCCACTGCAATGTTCAACTTCGAGTAAGAGCTGCACTTACGCTGGCTTGGCTGCTGGCTGGGCCGCAGCGTGAAAACGAGGCATATATGTCTTTCGAGCAACAGAACCGCAAGGCCGTAGTTGCTTACTTCAACAAGGGCGCGAAGGGGGATGCACCTCTTGGCGCCCTTGGCGTTGAAGTAGAGCACTTCGTGGTAGCTAAGCAAACCCATGCGCCCGTAACCTACACCGGCGGCGAAGCCGGCTTCGGCGTGCGCGATGTTTTGGCACATTTGGCCACGTGGTACCCCGAAAAAACCTTCAGCCGCGAAGGCGACCTTATTGGGTTGGCTTCCCCCAAAGGCTCCATCACGTTGGAGCCAGCGGCCCAGCTTGAAATAAGCATTGCACCGTATTCGCAGGTAGCCGATGTGGTGCGCGTGTACAACGAGTTCCGCTCCCAGGTCGATCCGTTCTTGGAGCAGCACGGCTGCGAGCTTATGGCGCTTGGCTACCACCCCACGGCAAAGGCGCTTAGCTTGGAGCTTATTCCGAAGCAGCGCTATCGGTTCATGAACAACTACTTCCACGAAATAGGCACGCATGGCGAGCGTATGATGCGCGCTTCCGCTTCTACGCAGGTTTCGGTGGACTATCGTGATGAAGCCGATGCCATTCGCAAAATGCGTGTGGCCCAGGCGCTGGCTCCCATCCTTTCGGCCATGACGCAGAACACGCCCGTGTTCGAGGCCGAGCCCGCCGCCCCTATGGCTCGCTTTGCCTTGTGGCGCGATGTTGACAACGACCGCTGCGGTTCGGTGCCAGGCTTGTTCAACCCAGGTTTCGGGTTCGAGGCTTATGCCGAATGGGTGCTGCAAACCTGCCCCATCTTCGTAACGCGCACTGCCGCTTCCAACCCCAATGGCCCTGATCTTCGCGACGTGTTTGGTCAAAGCGCCTACCAGGCTTACGGCGACGCTCCCATGAGCGAAGCCGACGTGGAGCATGTGCTTAGCATGTTCTGGCCCGATGTGCGCCTGAAGAGCTTCGTGGAAATTCGCCCCGCCGATTCACTGCCTGCCTCTGTGGTTGCCGGTTACACTGCCCTTGTTAAGGGGCTGTTCTATTCCGAAGAATCGCTCCAGGCCATCGAGCAGGCCTTTGGCGTACAGGATGATGCATGGCCGCTGAACGATGAAAGCGCAAACAAGGCGCTCGCCCTTATCCAGCAAGGCGGCCTTCAAGCCAACCTGCATGGCAAAACATTGGAAGAGTGGGAAAGCTTCTTGTTGGGCTTGGCCGGCAACGCCCTCCCTGAACAGGAAAAGCCTTATCTCCAGGCGTTGGCCAAGCACGCCGCCAGCCAGTTCTAGGCATTGCAAATGGGCACTCTGCGTTTTGCGAGTGCTACTATTGAAAACGCTGAATTCAAGTTCGCGCAGGTGGCCTTAAGCCGCCGCGCCCGGGAAACGCCAGGAGGTACCGTGAAGATTTCCACCAAGGGGCTTTATGCCGTTCGCTTCATGGTGTTCCTGGCTCAGCGCGGCGAAGGCTCGGGGCCGGTTCCACTGAAGGAAATTGCCGATTCAACAGGCATTTCCCGCAAGTATCTGGAACAGATTGCATCTAGCTTGGCTGCAGCTCAGTTGGTGCGCTCTTCGCGCGGCGCTTCCGGCGGATACCGCTTGGCAAGCAGCGCCTCCAAAATCAGCATCCTCGATGTGCTCACGGTTACCGAAGGCTCCTTGGCCCCGGTAGATTATCTGGATGATTTAACAGGCACTGCAGGCCCTGGCGAAAGCAGCTACGAAGTGTTCGTGTGGCGCGGGCTGCACGACCTTATCAAGGAATATCTGGATGGTATTTCCTTGCAGGACGTGGTTGAGCGCTCTTCGCAGCTGGCAATCGACAGCTACTCCATTTAGGGGAAGAAATGCCCGAAGCCCCCCGTAAGCAAATGCCGGTTATCGGCATCGTCCCATCGCAGAACCGCTCCGAAAAAATGGTGAGCTTCCCCGAGCGTTACGCCAACGCTATCGTAAACGCAGGTGGAGCGCCTCTTTTGCTGCCGCTTTCCGACAACCCGCATGTGTACGAAACGCTTTTTCCTCTCATTGATGGATTTGTGCTCACCGGCGGCAACGACATCGACCCAGCACGTTACGGCGCCATTCGCGATAGCGGCAAAATTACCGACCACACGCCTATGCGTGAAGAGTTGGAATACCTCATTCTCAGCTATGCGTATCGTTTCGACCTGCCGCTTATGGGCATTTGCCGCGGCATGCAGATGATCAACGTATGCCTAGGCGGCACCTTGTACCGCGACCTGGACGATCAATTCCCCGGTATCGTGCGCCCTGGCGTCAACGATCATATCTCCAAGCTGCCCAAGCTCGTGCATTGGCAGCCTAAGCCTTACAGCGACCCTACCCATATAGTGAACATCGTGCCCGATTCAAAGCTCGGGCAGCTGCTCAATACCCAGCAGATAATGGTGAACTCCATGCATCACCAGGGGGTTTGCGATCTTTCCACTCGCGTGCGCGCCGTTGCCTACGCAAGCGATGGCTTGGTTGAGGCCATTGAAGTACTTAACCGCAATTTCATGATCGGCGTGCAGTGGCACCCTGAATTCTTTAAGGGCAATCATCGTATGGCCTGCGTGTTCAAGGCCCTCATTGAAGCAGCACGGCAAAGCCATGCCACCAGCGCGCTGCGTGGTTCCGTGGAAATCGAAGCTTCGCATGCTGAACAGGGAAAAGCTTCCTGGCCTGAAATCACTTTCGCCGATTGCATCTAGGCTGGTTGGGGCTCTCGGTCTTTTTGCGTTTTGACCCAAAGCTTCGGCATACGCACTAATGCTTTTAAGCTGAAGGCGAACCTGGTTTTCCTGCCGCAACTTCCGTTGTTAAAGCACTGCGGTTAAGGCTTTGCTTGCAGCGTTCGCCGCGGTTCGATTTTCTTGGCGCGCCCCTATTGCTGCTTTGCCTTCAAAAACAGCGAAAAGCGCTGTTCCAGTTCAGGCAGTGAAATTCCTTGCGCTGTGCTTATACGCACGAACATGAAGCGTGCGTTTTCGCTGATCATGTATGAAGCATCGGCGGGGAAGGAAGCTTCGCTCAGCTTGTCTTCGGAGTAAA
>CAZQWR010000045.1:6886-11822 GCA_964597085.1 uncultured Cryptobacterium sp. | reverse complement strand
GTGCTTTACCGCTTCATCGATTCGCTGCAGCTCTTCGAAGCTGGTATCGGTGCGCTCGAACTCACGTCCGGGCGGTACCTGACGCTGGGCGAATTCTGCCCAGGTAAGGATGTTGGGGTTGCGCTCGCCCATGTCGGGCAGAACATGGTCGATGTAAGTGCGGAACACGGGGTTGGGTGTAATAAGGAACACCTGGCGCGGGTCCAGGCTTTCGCGGTGCTGGTAGAACAGGTAGGCAATGCGCTGCAGCAGAACGCTGGTTTTGCCGCTGCCGGCAATGCCGTTAACCAGCAGGGCGGGCACGTCTTCGTGGCGAATAACCACGTTCTGCTCCTTTTGGATGGTGGTGGTAATGGCTTGCATTTGCGAAGTGCGCTGGCGCGAAAGGCTGGCCAGCAGCAACTTGTCCTCAATGGCAACGGTGGTATCGAAACAACCGTTGAGCTTGCTGCCCGTAATGTCGAACTGGCGGCGCAGCTTCAGGTCAACGTTGATAGTGCGGCCGTTGGCAACATAGGAAGTGGGGCCATCGGCCTGGTTGTAGTACACCTCGGCTACGGGGCTGCGCCAGTCCACTACCAGGCGCTTGTAGTTGCTGTCGGAAAGGCCGGCGTTGCCAATGTAGAGTTCTTTGGGCTCGGCGCCGGCTCGGTATTGCAAAACCACTTTGGCAAAGTAGGGCTGCGGCTTCAAAATGCGCACGGCCGTTAGCTTGTCGGCCGCGGCGCTCTGGGCGCGGTTGTAGGAATCGATGACGGTGTTCATGTTCGCGTATTCGATATACGTTTCCTGCTTTTCGCCATCGCTGGCAAAGTTGGAAGCAAGCTCATCGGCCATGTTCTTCTTGTCTTCTTCGGCCTGGAGCGCATTCTTCTGCATGGTTGCCAACACATCTTGCTCTATCTGGCAGATGGTGTTGTACGTTTGTTCCAAATGCGCTTGCTCTTCGGCGAAGATGGCTTCCTGCTGTTCATCGATGTTGCTCATATGAACCCCCTTTTTCGAGCTAAATATGTTACCGCAAAAGAAAAGGGCCCTGCGTGTGCAGAGCCCTGAAAGCTGCGAATTGGCGTTTACTTTGCCAGGCCGATTTCCTTGAAGTAGGAATCAACGTCTTCCTGCCAGGTGGGAAGCTCGGCGCCGAACATTTCCAGCATCAGGCTTTCCAGTTCAACCTGTTCGGCCGTAACGATGTCCGATTCGGGCGTGAGCACCTTGGTGGCGTCGTAGCCGCACACGGAAAGCGCGTAGGAAAGGAACTCGTAACGGCTGGTAAGACCGCGGCTGGTTACATGCAGCGTGCCGGTTGCCTTGCGGTTGATTGCCTTGATAAGGAAGTCAACGTAGGTGGAAACCGAAGTGGGCGAGGCGATCTGGTCGGTGCGGGCACCGATAGTTTTGCCAGCGCGGGCGGCATCCAGTGCGCCACGAACTTGGCTGCGCTCGGCGCTGTACACCCAGGAAGAGCGAACTATCAAGTGGTTGGGCGTGGTGTCGCGCACCATAACCTCGCCTGCGCGCTTGGACTTGCCGTAGGGGGTTTCGGGGTGCGGGGTGTCGAATTCGTTTGCGGGCTCGGCCATGCGCATGGGGAACACATCATCGGTGGAAATCTGCACCATAAGCGCACCTACATTGTTGGCGGCAAGTGCCACGTTGCGGGCGCCCAGGGCGTTTACCTCGTAGGCATGGATGCGGTTGCTCAGACCGGTAACCGCACGTGAGATACCGGCGCTGTTGATGATGACGCTTGGGCGCAGGTCTTGCGCGAAGGCGTCTACCAGTTCGGGGTTGGTAACGCTCAGCTCGGTATCGGTGCCAACTACCGTGCAGTCGTAGTTTTCCTTCAGGCGCTTGAAAATCTCGCCGCCCAAAAAGCCTTTGCAGCCGGTTACCCAGATGGTTTCGTTATTGCTCATAACTCCTCGTTTCTAACAGAGGGTGGTGGTTAGGCTCGGGGCTGGTAAGTGTCCCTACCAGCCCCGATTGTAGTTCATAAGGTTTAGCAGCCTAGGCTGAACCTTATGTTTAGGCTGCTTCTACGGCTTTGCCGCTTGTTCCGCTGCCATTGTCGTTGTCTTTGCCGTGGCGCAACCTTTGGAATACGAATACGCCAGCTACGAACAGGAAGCCGACGGCGTTAATGCCGAGCGACATAATGCCGTCCGATTCCGACATGGGAATCATAATGGCCAGGCCTGCAAAGATGGAAAGGATGCGAAGCACCACGTTGATCTTGCCGAACAGGTAGCCTTCGATGCCGGCCGCAATGCCAAACAGGCCGAACAGCGCCATTGCCGTGTTGAGCACAACCATGTAGGGCTCAACGGGCGCTTGCATAATGAGCGCTGGGCAGAAAGCGAAGATGAACGGAACGATGTAGGCGGCAATGCCCAAACGCGAAGCGTTCACGGCAGTCTTCATAGGCTTCGACTTTGCAATTGCCGAACCTGCGTACGCTGCAAGTGCTACTGGCGGGGTGATGTCGGCCAGGATGCCGAAGTAGAACACGAAGAAGTGGGCGCATACCAGCGGCACGCCCAGCTGAATAAGGATGGGGGCGCAGGTTGCAGCCATGATGCAGTAGTTTGCCGTGGTGGGAACGCCCATGCCCAAGATGATGCAGCACAGCATGGTAAGAACCAGGCCGATGATGAGGTAGTCGCCTGCAGCCATAACGATGGCGTTGATGAGCACGGAAGCCAGGCCGGTAACGGTAATGCAGCCGGCAATCATGCCAGCCAGTGCGCAGGCAACAGCAACGGAAATGGAGTTGCGGGCGCCAGCGGCGAAGGCATCGGCTGCGGTCCACAGAGCGGTCTTGCAGGTTTCAAGAAGAACGCTGCCGAAGGTGTCTTCTTCGGTGCGCTCCTGCCAGTTGGTGAGCAGGAAGTGGATGAAGCCGATAACGAAGGCAATGCCGATGGAGATGGCGGCGGAAACGGCCATGGTGTAGATGCCGGCCGAAACAATCCAAACCAGCGCTACCAAAGGAATGATGAGGTAGCAGTTCTTCAGCAGGTAGATCCAGGTGGGAAGCTCGTTGAAGGGGATGCCCTTAAGGCCGTTCTTCTTTGCTTCCAGGTGGACGGTTACGAAGATGCCGCCGAAGTACAGGATGGCCGGGATGATGGCGATGGTGGCAACCTGGATGTAGGGGATGCCCATGTACTCCGCCATAAGGAAGGCCGCTGCGCCCATGATAGGGGGCATGATCTGGCCGCCGGTGGAAGAAGCAGCTTCAACGGCGCCTGCGAATTCGGGCTTGTAGCCGGTCTTCTTCATCATGGGGATGGTTACCGAACCGGTGGTTACGGTGTTGCCAACCGAAGAGCCGGAAACCATGCCGCAAAGTGCCGAAGAGATAACGGCAACCTTTGCCGGGCCGCCAGAGCTCCAGCCAGCCAGGCGGTTAGCGAACGAAATGAAGAAGTTGGCAATGCCCGTGCGCTCCAAGAACGCGCCGAAGATGATGAACAGCACGATGTAGGTGTAGCACACGTTGGTGGGCGTGCCGATTACGCCACTGGTAGTGTAGAAGAGCTTTTGCACCACGTTGGTAAGGGCGCGCAGGAAATCGTTGCCATGGCTGAACTGCCAGCAGAATGCATAGATTACCAAGCAGCCAACCACGATGATGATTGGCAGACCAACGCAGCGGCGGCACAGCTCAATGAGCACGGCAATGCCGCAGATGCCCAGCACCAGCTCGATGGTGCCGATGCGGCTGCCCATCATAAGGATGTCGGTGGTGTTTATTGCGAAGTACATAAACGAAGCTGCACCAACCACCATGAGCACGATGTCGTACCAGGGAATGTGGTTGGGGGAGTGCCCCTTCTTGGACACGGGGTACATCAAGAAGCCGATGATGATGACGAACGCCAAGAAGCGTGCCAGGCGCGTTTCGGCCTGTTCAACGCTGAACAGCGTCATGTACAGGCAGTACACCGAAAACAGCACCATTACCGCGGTAACGATTGCCTTCGGGATGCCTTCCCAAATGCGGGTGTTCGATTCGCGGTCGTACTTGCGCATCACCTCATCTACATCGATGTCGGCGTTGCCAGCAACAGCCTGCGTGGATTCCACCTCATTTGCTTCTTCGGCTTTGGACTTCTTTGATTTGCGAATGCTCATAGCTCTCCTTGAGGGTTGGGTACGGCACATTCTTTGAGTGCGGACTGGGTTTTCGTTGGCGGCGAAATTGCAAAAGCCCAGTTCGCACGCAAAACCTGTGGTAGCAACTCAGGGTCGCAGCGCTATATGCACTGCGACCCTGATGCTTTAGGTTGCCTAAAGGCCTGTTGGGTGGTTAAGGCTAGTTGGTCTTAACGGTTACACCCTGCTCGCTGAAGTACTTGGCAGCACCTGCATGGTAAGGCACGGAGGTGATGGAAGAAGCGGTTTCAAGGCTGAGCTCCTTGTACTTGGCATGTGCTTCGCCATTGGCGGACTTGCCATCGAAGAGGCTCTTGGTGAAGTTGTACACGGCGTCTTCGCTTACGGAGTTGTTGGCAAGAACAACGGAAAGAACGGAAACGGTGGTGGTGTCTTCGGTCATGCCGGAGTAGGTGCCAGCAGCGATGGTTGCCTCAGCATAGTAGGGGCTGGTCTGCTTCAGGGATGCAATGTGCTCGGCATCCATGGAAACCAGGTAAGCCTGCTTGGAGGTGGAAAGGTCGGTGATGGCGGTGGTGGGAGCGCCGGCAACGATGAATGCTGCGTCAACCTTGCCGTTCTTCAGGGAGTCGGCGGAGTCGGCGAAGTTCTGGTAAACAGCGTTGATGTCGCTCTTAACGTCCATGCCGTAGGCGTTGAAGATGTCTACTGCGTTGAAGTAAACGCCGGAGTTTGCAGCGCCAACGGAAACGGTTTTGCCCTTCAGGTCGGCAACGGTTTTGATGCTGGGGTCGCAGGTAACGATCTGAACCTG
>CAZQWR010000045.1:0-6876 GCA_964597085.1 uncultured Cryptobacterium sp. | reverse complement strand
CTGCTCAGCGTACAGAGCTGCTACAACGCCGAAGTCCTTGTAAGCTGCGCCGTCGAACAGGTTGGTGCCGTTGTAGGCGTAGGTTGCAACGTCGGTCTGGCAGAAGGCGAGCTCAGCCTCGTTGCCTTCCAGAGACTGGATGTTGGCCTTGGAGCCTTCGGAGGAAAGGGCGTTTACGCTAACGCCTGCATTGTTGGTGGCGTACTGGGCAAGAACGCTGCCGTATGCATAGTAGGTGCCGGACTCGCCGCCGGTTACGAAACGCAGTTCGCTGTTGCTGCTGGAGCTGGAGCTAGAGCTGCCGCAACCTGCCAGGCAAAGTGCCATGGCAGCTGCGCAAGCGCAAGCAAAAACTGCAAGAAGCTTCTTCTTCATGTTTACTCTCTTTCTTTTGAACCTATGCGAAAGGGGGATGGCTCTTCGGGCTCTTTGCCTGAGGGTTCTGAGCCCATCGGGGGATCAGACCTTTCGCTGGTAGTTGATTTTACGTGAAATGACCGTTTATTTATTGTTAAACAACGATTAATTTTGTTGTTCAACAAAAAAGTTTGGATAGCGGCGCTCTGTTTGGGGTGAGCGGCGTTAAGCTGTGAATGGCCTTGGGCAACCCAAGGCAACCGTTGCATTTATTAGTAGAAAGCTGGCAAACCCACATGGCACTTGAAGGTTGGGACTGGTTTATCAAGCTCGCCGAAAACGAAAGCTTTACCAAGGCGGCCGATCAGCTGCAAATTTCGCAGCAAACGCTGAGCGCACGCTTGGTTTCGCTGGAAAAATCATTGGGTGCCAAGCTGGTTGTGCGCGGAACCCCCATTTCGTTTACCCCTGCAGGCAAGGTGTTCTTAATGTACGCGCGCGAACAGCGCCAGGCCCAGCGCGATATGCTGCGCCAGATAGGCGATGTTTCCAATGGTGCTGCCGGCGTATTGAAGGTTGGCATTTCACACAGCCGTGGACGCGTGCTTATGCCCAGCGTGATTGCGCGCATGGCCGAAGAGCTGCCGGGCGTAACGGTGAAGCTGGTTGAGGGCACCAACAAGTCGCTTCTTCGCAAAGCCGAGCGCGGCGAGCTTGACGCGGTGGTTGCCCGCTTCGATGGTGCATATCCGGGCATTGCCGTTGAACCTATATATAAAGAAGAGGTTGTGCTCGCAATCCATCCTGGCTTGCTGGAGCGCGTTATGGGCATGCCCGCCAGCCATGCTGCCGACAAGCTAACCAACGAAGGCATTGGCGCGCTGGCCGAATGCCCCTTTATTCTTGCCACCGTCGATGACATTTCGGGCCGTGTGGCCTATTCGGAGCTGCGCAATGCCGGCATACGCCCGCACACGGTGGCAACCAGCGAAAACCTTCCCACTATTTTGGCCTTGGCGGCTCAGGGCGTGGGCGCGGTGTTCTGCTTTACCGACATGCTTGATGTAACGCCCTACCTTTCGGGTGGCCTGGTGCGCATTCCTCTTTCCAACCAGGCTGGTTACACCATTGGCTTGGGCATGCCCGTGGGCTCCGAGCCGTGGAAGGCCCTGAGCCTTTTTCGCGAGCTTTTGCTTGAAGAGGTTTCCAAATAGGGAAGGCTTCTTAGGGGCCAGCGCAAGCATTTCCTTGCGGCAAACCGCCATAAGCCCCTGGCGTTTACGCGCGCAAAGGCACGTTGGACGCGGATGCTGGTTGTTCAACCGTTGGGAGCATCAGGCGTTAAGACGCTCGCGGGGATATCTATTTCGACAGGATTTAACTGGCTGTTGAGTAATCTTCTACACGTGGGGAATTTCTGTAGGCTGTCATTTGAACAGTGTGTTCAAATGCCTATGCGGTCTAGAATACTCTGCATACCACCACAGCCTTGCGAAAGCAGGGCTAAACGAAGCTAAAACGAACTACTTGGGAGGTGCCCGCAAGCGTGGGAAACGCACTGCGTGTATTAAAGCGCGACTATTTGCGCTTGCTCAAAGCCCCGGCGGCTTTGGTTGTTGCCATTGTTCTGGTGGTTCTTCCATCCACTTATACCTGGTTTAACGTAGTTGGTTTTTGGGATCCGTATGGCAATACGGGCAATATTCGCGTGTGCGTGGTTAATGAAGACCAGCCTGCCTACGCCGATTTAACCGGTGAACTTCATCTGGGCGACCAGGTTATAGAAGCCCTGGAAGATAACGACCAGCTAGGTTGGGTTTTCACCGATCGCGAAACAGCCATGCAGGAAGTGGAATCGGGGAAGGCCTACGCGGCGTTTGTCATTCCTTCCGACTTCAGCTACGACGTAACCACGTTCTTAACGGGAGATTTCACTCAGCCCAAGCTGGAGTATTACGTAAATGAAAAAGCGGGCGGCGTTTCCACCAAGGTAACCGACACGGGCGCCAACACGCTTGAGGAAACCATCAACTCAACCTTTGTTTCCACGGTAAGCGGCACGGTTGCCAGCACCATCAATACCAGCATCAGCAATGCCCAGGAAAAGATGGACGCCGCGCAAACAAGCGTTGGCCAGCAGCTGAACAAGGCTGAGTCCTCGCTGCAGGAAGCGCGAGGTTCGGTTTCCGATTTGGACGCAGCGGTAGGCGAGCTCAGCGCCAAGTCGGACAGCGCCAAGGAAAAGCTTGAAGGTGCTAAGGGCGACATTGAAAACCTGAGCAGTCAGCTTCAGGAAGCTTCCGATTTGCTGGTTTCCACGCAGAATGCGTTGGGACCGTTCGTTACCTCTATGAGCTCTGCCATGAACCAGTCGCTGGCGCTTTCATCCCAAGCGGTTGCCAGTGCAAATACCGCTGTGGGCAAGGTAAACGCTTCGGTGCAGGGTGCCGAAAGCACGGTTAACTCTGCGGTGGATACGGGCAATTCCGTTATCGAAATGAACAAGTACGCCATCGATCAGTTGGATGCCTTGTCTAAAGTCACAGGCTTGGACGATGAGACCAAGAAGGCAATCGAGCAGGCTAAGAGCTCGCTGGAGCAGCAGAACAAAACTCTGCAAACCACCATCGATGGCGTATCGGCAACATATAAAGATCTTGCCGCCGCCTCCGACAAAATCAACTCTGCTTCCAGCAAGGTGAACACTGCGTTCCAAACCACGGTTGATTCGGCCGAAGAATACAACAGCGTGCTGAGCAATCAAACATTCCCTGCGCTGAACAGCGGGCTTACCCAGCTTTCCAATTCGCTGGCGGGCCTCTCTACGGCAGTTTCAAACCAGCAATTGCTTATCAATCAGGCAATGGCGGCGCTCGATCAGCTCAACTCCGCATTGGCAACCACCTCTGGTGCCCTGGGCGAAACCGATGGCTTGCTGGCAAGCTTCCAAACCGAAATCGATACCGTTAACACCGACCTTATGGCTCTAAGCACCTCGAGTGCCTTAGAAGAGCTGTTTGGTGAAGACGGCATCGATTCAGATAAGATTGCCAGTTTCATGTCTTCGCCCACGCAGATAGAAACCACTGAGTTGTATCCGGTTAACGCCTACGGCAGCGCCATGGCTCCGTTGTTCATGAATATGTCGCTTTGGATTGGCGTGTTCATGCTGCTGGTTATCCTTCGCCAGGAAGTTGATTCCGAAGGTATTTCCAACCTTACCTCGCGCCAGCGTTTCTTGGGCAAGTGGATGTTTTTGGCCCCGTTGGTATGCTTGCAGGCTTGCGTGTGCTGTGCGGGCAATTTGTTCTTGGGCGTGCAGGTTTCCAGCGTGCCGCTGTTCTTTATAACCTCCATGTTCATTTCGCTTACCTACTTGTGCATCCAGTTCACGCTTGCCGTGCTGTTCCAGCATATTGGCAAGGGTATATGCATCATCCTCATCTTCGTGCAGATCCCCGGCGCCACGGGCTTGTACCCCATTGAAATGACGCCGCCGTTCTTCCAATTGGTATATCCGTGCTTCCCGTTCACGTACGGTATCAACGCCCTGCGCGAAACCATTGCCGGCTTCTACGCCATGCAATGGCAGTTCTACATGGCCATGCTGCTTATATTCCTGTTGGTGTTCTTCGTTGGTGGCCTGGTGTTCCGCCCGTACCTTACCAACATGAACCGCATGGTAAGCAAGCAGATTGCCGCCAGCGACATTTTGAATGGCGAAGATGCCGACTTGCCTGCACGCCGCTACCGCATGGATCAACTGTTCCGTGTGCTGGCCGACCGTGAGGAATACCGCATGCAGCTGGCGGTTAGCGCTAAGAAGTTCATGCGTTGGTACCCTAAGCTGAAGCGCTGGGCCTTCATCTTGGCCTTTGTGGTGCCTTGTGTGGTTTCGCCCATCTTGGGTGTAATCGGCTTGGAAAAGGTAATCATCCTTACCTGTTGGCTGGCGTGGTACGCCAGCACCGTGTTCTTCCTTATTGCCTTGGAGTACATCCGCGACCGCTTGGCTCACGAAATTGCCTTGGACGACCTTTCCGACGACGAGTTGGCCGGCTTGTTCCAGGCTCGCGATGGCGTTTCGTCTTCGCCTGCACCTACTCCCGTCGACCTGAGGGGAGGCGTGCGCTAAATGAAGATGATCTGGCAACTCTTCAAGGACGATTTGAAGCGTATTTCCAGCAACATGATTACCGTGCTGGTAATCATTGGCCTGGTGCTTTTGCCTTCTATTTTCAGTTGGTACAACGTGCTGGCCTGTTGGGACGTATTCCATAACACCAGCAATTTGAAGGTTGCCGTTGTCAATAACGATGAAGGCTACCAGAGCGACTTGGTTCCCTTGAAGGTTAACATGGGCGAACAGGTGGCCTCCTCGTTGCGTGGCAACGACTCGATGGATTGGGTGGTAACCACTGAAGAGGATGCAATCGACGGCACTTCTTCTGGCAAGTACTATGCCGCGGTGGTAATTCCCTCCAGCTTCAGCAAAGACATGATGACGTTCTATTCCGACGATGTGGAACATGCCAGCTTGATGTACTACAGCAATCGTAAAAAGAACGTGGTGGCGCCTAAGCTTATTGACCAAGGCGCCGATAACGCATCGAGCACGGTTAACGAGGTGTTCTCGAAAACCTTGGCCGAAGTGGGCTTGAACGTCTGCAATTCTCTTATGAAATACGCTGATAGCTCTGATTCCAGCAGCGCTATGAGCACCCTTGCCGGCCATGTGGATACGTTGGGAAATGAGCTTTCTCAAACTTCCAAGATGTTGAACGCCTACGCTCAGGTTCTGGGCGCCACGCAGGAATTGGTTACCGGTTCTGCGGAATTGTTGGATCAGGCGGGCGATTCTGCTGGTGAAGTGCTTGATTCAGCTGAAGATGCCAAAAATTCCGTAGCCTCGATGGGCGATGCCATGCAAACCGCAAACGATGCGTTGGGCACGGCAATTTCAAAGGCCGCGAAGAGCTATGAGGGCGTTTCGGATGCTATTGATGAAGCTTTCGATGCTTCCGCCACGGCAGCAGACACTTCGGCAGATAGCCTTGATGCTCAGGCCGAAACGGTAAAGCAGCAAGCCAGCGAATTCGACAACCTGGCCGATTCGGTTGAAAAGCTTGCCGAGCAAACTACCGATACCGATGCTCAGGCTCAGCTGAAAACGTTGGCTGAAGAAATGCATAATTCGGCCGATTCGATGCGATCCTTGGCCGATAGCCTGAACAAGGCGGCTTCTACCATGCGCACCGATGTTGATAGCGCAATGGATCAGCACGAAGAGGTGCAGAAGCTTACCAAACAGGCTACCGAAAGCTTGAGCAACCTTTCCAGCGACTACAACACCACCATCAAGCCGAAGATAGATCAGCTTATGAGCCAGATAAGCGATATGGGCGATTCCCTTTCGGCAAGCGCTTCTACGTTGAGTTCGGTAGGCGATGACTTGCAGGGTACGGCGTGCTCGCTTTCCGACAGGATGGGAACGGCCAAGCAGAAGCTTGAAAGCACTGCAGCTGAAATGGACGAATCTGCCGCGAAGTTCACCGAGCTTGCAACCACCATGCGCTCTGCGCTCGATTCGGGCGATCTAGATCAGCTTCGCACGGTGCTGTACTCCAGCCCCGATGCCCTTTCTTCGGCGTTGGCCGCCCCTGTGCAGCTCGACCGCCATGCGGTGTACCCGGCTGAAAACTTCGGCTCGCAGATGGCGCCTTTGTACACCACGCTTGCCCTTTGGGTTGGATCGCTTCTGCTGGTGGTTGTATTGAAGGTGAACGTTTCACGCAAGGCCCAGATTGCTTTGGGTTACCCCAAACTGCGTCATTTGTTCTTGGGGCGCTACTGTGTGTTTGCGTTTGTATCGCTTCTGCAGTCAACCGTGCTGGCGTTGGGCAACATGTTCTTCTTGGACATTCAGCACAACGAGCCTCTTTTGTACCTGTTGTGCTTCTGGCTGGCGGGCTTGGTGTTCAGCTTCATCATGTACACGCTTGTTGTTTCGTTTGCCAACTTGGGCAAGGCATTTTCGGTTTTGCTGCTTATCATCCAGGTAACCAGCGGCGGCGGCAGCTATCCGTTGCAAACTTTGCCCGATTTCTTCCAGGTTATCAGCCCGTTTTTGCCGGCAACGCACGTTATCAGCGCCATGCGCGCAGCCATGATGGGCGTATACAACGGCGACTTCTGGATAGAGATAGGCTGCCTGTTGCTGTTCGCAGTGCCGTGTTTGCTGTTGGGCTTGCTGCTGCGAAAGCCTCTGATGCGCTTCTTGAATTGGTATGTGCAGAAGGCGGAAGACTCCAAGCTTATTTGCTAACAGTTGCGGGGCCAGGGAGCCAAGATTGCTCGTTGAACGCTCGGGCACTTTGCTTCAGTGAACCGTGCCGACGTGAGCCATGCCCATAATCTTGGCGGCTTTCCTAAGAAGAATTTGGAAGGAGCCGACTCTGGAATTTTCTAGGGTCGGCTCCTTTGATTTCGTCTGCTTTTCTTTTTCGGGGCAAAATCGAA
>CAZQWR010000044.1:0-11930 GCA_964597085.1 uncultured Cryptobacterium sp. | reverse complement strand
CGGGCTTCTGCGCCGTCTCGCCCTCGGCGACGGTCTGGCTCTCGACGGCGGAGCCACCCGCGGAGTCGAAGGAGACCTCGTAGGCCACCGTGGGCTGCGCATCGCTGCCGGACCACTGGGCATGCAGGGTCAGGTCGCCCGTCACGGGCGCCGCGAAGTCGTAGGGGGTGCCGTCCTCCAGGTACCAGCCGTCGAACTTGAAGCCCTCGTACGTGGGGTCGGCGGGCTTCTGCGCCGTCTCGCCCTTGGGCACGTACTGGCTCTCGACGGCGGAGCCGCCCGCGGAGTCGAAGGTCACCACGAGGTCGGTCACCGGCACGCCCGCCGAGTCCGTCCATTGCGCGTACAGCGTCAGGTCGGAGGTGACGGGCGCGCTGAAGTCGTACGCGTCGCCCTCGGCGTCCGTCCAGCCATTGAACTGGAGCCCCTTGCGCGTCGGGTCGGCGGGCCTCTGCACCGTGCCGCCGTCGGCCACGGCCTGGCTCTCCACGGCGCTGCCGTCGCCCGTGTCGAACGTCACCGTGCGCTCGATGGCGTACTCGAAGGCGGCAACATCGCTGGCAACCATTCCGCTGCGGTAGGCGCGGGCCTTGACGGTGGTGTCGGTGCTCACCTGGATGGGCTCGCCGTACTCGGCGCTCTCCTCGGAGGGCTCGCTGCCGTCGGTGGTGTAGCGGATAACGGAGCCCTCCGTAACGCACGAGAGCTCTACGCTTTGGTTCTGCTTGTAGGTGCCGGAATCAACGGAAGCCTTGGGCATTGCGGCCTGAAGGCGCTCGATGTTGTAGGTGAAGCCAACCGTTTCGCTATTGGTCATGTCTTCTTTTGCGGCGTAGGCCACTACGGTGGTGCTTTCGGCCACTTCGATAGGTTCGCCTTCGTACTTCCTATCTATAGCCAGTTGTTCCTTTTCGGCATCGGTGGTGTAGGTGGCGAAATAAATGGTGGCGCCTTCTGTGTCGCAGGAAAGCGTTACCTGCTGGGTGTCGGTGTAGACCCCCGAATCGGGCATGGCCATGGGGGCTGCTACCTGCTGATATTCGATGCTGTAGTTGTATGTGGTTACATCGCTGGACTTCATGCCGTCCTTGAACGCGCATATCTTCAGCGTTGTAGCGCCGCTGATTTTGATGGGCTGGCCATCATACTTTTCGCTGGCTTGAGTGGGCTCGGTGCCGTCTGTGGTGTAGTAAATGGTCGCGCCTTCGGTTGCGCAGCTAAGTGCCACATATTGCGGCGTCGTATAAGAGCCAGACTCTACGGAAGCCGTTGCCGCTTCAACTGCTTCGGGGGCGCCCACCTTGATGGTTGCCGTGATGGTTTCAGGCGCGCCTTCGTTGTCGATTTCGTCAGTGTATTTCACCGTGCCAACTGCGGTGATGGTCTGTTCGCCTGTGGCATTTTCGGAAAAGCCGGATACCTTCCAGGTAACGGCAACGTATTTAGATTCGCCGCACCGGAACTTTGCGTTCACTTCACTTGGGAGCCCCCAAGAAACTCCATCGCCTTGACCTTGCTCACTTTGATCTTGGGCGTTCTGATATGAGAGGGCCGTCGCGTATGTAATCTCCGTGGTTGCATCCAGCTTGCCATCGGTTACATTTTCAAGCTCTTTGTACTCGTAGGGGCCCGTGGTTGGGAAATCCACCTTCAGCGATTTCGTTCCGTCGGGGTTACCGATTATGTAGGCGCCGCCGTTTACGTCGTAGCCATTTACGAGCAACTTCACATCGTCGGAAAGCAGGTATTTCACTCTTTCGGTAGAGCTGCCTGCGTTCAACGAAAGCGTTGCCGAGTAGGTGGTGTTATGCGTGGCGTTGCCGTCGTCGTTGCCGCTGGGCGACCAGGAGAGTGCAGTGGAGGAAAGATAGCTGGAGATGTCGGTTGCTGCTTCGTCATTTCCTACGCTGATGTTCACTGATTTTGCGGCATTCGCTAGTGCGGTGTGCGATACCGGGGCATCGGCCTCGAGGTTGATGGTGGAAATAACGGGCGTGTACACAGCTTTGATCTGGTTCGTGTAATCGGTGGAAAATTCGGCGATGGCCAGGGTACTTGACGTAAGGTCGGTACCCTCGGGCGCGCCGTCCCACTCCCAGTGGTCGAACACGCGGCCATCCTGGGCAGGGGCTGCAATGGCGATGGTTTCGCCGACGGTGCCCGTCACCTTGAAAGACGAGCTCCATGCAGATTGCCCCTCGGCAACAAGGCCGGTGTCGGAACACTTCACCGTGATCTCTTTGCCTACGGTATCGTTCAACGTATAAGTTGCTTCCACAGGGTCTGACTGAACAATCGATCCCTCGCCGTTTCTCTGAGACCAGGCCTTGACCTTGTGCGTGGTCGATTCGTTTTCCTTGCCTGTGAGCACAATGCCCGTTGATGCGTCGTATTCTTTTGCCTCTTCGCCGTCAACAGAGTAGAAAATCGTTGCATCTTCAGTGCGACAAGTGGCTGTGACTTTCAGCGAAGTGCCCGTGTACTCAGTTGGGTACGGCGAGAGCTCTGGCGTAAGCGGGATTTCCTCGTTCGTCACAACGATTGTGACGTTCAGGAGCTTGCCGTCGACGCTCGCAACTTTGCTTTCTTTGTCGGCAAGCTTCACGGTAGTGCTGAATGTTTGTGAGTCGCCCGTAGCCGGCGTGACTACCTTCCCGTTATCGTCGAGCATGCCTTCGGGCCATGCGAAGACGTCCGGCCCTGAGGCTTGGATCTCGGTGTTGATCATGTACTCCGTGCCGTCCGAGAGCTTCACCGTCGCAAAGGTGGGCAGCACCTCTTCGACTTGTTTTTTCGTGTAGCCCGAGCGCACGTTGATGGTGATGGGCTTCACCGACTCGATTGTGGGCTTGGGCATCTCGAAAGTTTCAGACCATATTTCGATTGAACAATCACTCTTGTTCGATGTGGTGAAGTAGGCCGCTTCGCCACCTGTGCCAGTTGAATCGGTAATGATGGTCACGTTCTCGGGCGTGAGGATACTGCTATTGAAGTACTGGCCGATGGTTTTATTGGCTTGCACTTTCGCAACGGCCCTATATTTCTTGCCTGCCTCGGCAACACCCGTGACCGCGGTGCTTTCATTGTTCTCATCGATTGAATACCAGGTGAGCTCAACAGCAACTCTCATTTTGATGCCCGCGCCATCGGTGCGCATGAACTCGCCGGTCTGGGACAGCTCCTTGCCTACCTCGGGTTTTTCGTATATCAGGACGCCCGACTTTACATAGTCGACGTATTCCGCCTGTAAGTTGGTGTCGTTGTTGGGCATCAGGTACTCAAGGGCTTCGTCGTATTTGTTTGCTTCGGTTATGTAGTCGGTGATGGGGGAAAGGCCTGTGGTCTTCGAGGTGTCGGTGCTCCAATACCAGAAGTGCTTGCTGGAATCGCTCGACTTGCCATCAGCTACGATCTCCGTACCCGTTTGGTAGCGTTTGCTGCCAACGCCATTTACCTTGGCGAGGTAGCCTTCTGAGCCGGAAGACACCCACAAGTTGTTGTCGGAACCATGCGTAATGCAGAGGCCCTGTCGGTTAGTGAAGTACGTGCCATAGGTGTAGTTGGTTACGTCTATGCCGATTTTTGTGCCGGCGGTGCTTGGATAGGTTTCGCCTGCCTTAGCGGGGCCGCCTTTGTCCTCCTTAAGATAAATGCCTATTGAGGAACCGTCGTCAACGCCGCCTTTGATGTAGGCCTGGTGGTTTATTGTCCCGATGCTCGTTTGAAGAGCGAGGTCGTCCTCCTCTGTATTGTCGTAATTGCCGCGGATCAAGCACTTGCCGCTCAAATAAACGTCATTGTAGAAACCGACGTGAACGCCTCCACCATGACCGTTGGTCTGGATCGCTCCAGCTTTGTTGCCTGTGATGGTGCAATCGGTAATCGAGCAATTACTGCCGTCAATGGAGATTCCGCCGCCGTCTTTGCCCGCGGTATTGTTTACGATGTCGCAATTGGTTACGCGTGTATAGCGCTGTGAAAGGCGGATGCCGCCGCCATCCGAAGACTTACTTGTGTTCTTGTTGCCCGAGATGGTTATGTTCTCGATTTTGCCCTCATTTTTGGCATTGCCCTTTGCCTCAACGTAGATGCCTGCACCGTGCAAAAGGGCAACGTTGTCTTTGACCGTAGAGGTCTTGTTGTCGTCAGAGGTGAGTGTGAAGTAGGTATAGCGGAATTCGATGCCTGAGCCGTAGTTATTGCAGACCGACGAGTAATTGTTCATTTTGATGGTGGTGTAATCGTCGCTTGAGGTGATGCCCGCGGCATATTCCGCAGTGTAGTTATTTTCCGTGGTGTAGTTTTTGTTCACCAAGCCGGCGCTCATGTTGATGGTGCTGTTGGTTTGGTAAACCAAAATGCCGCCGGATTTGCCCTTGTTGTTGGTGACGCTTGCACCGTTGTTGATGTTCAAGGTGCACTTCTTTTTCATGTAGATGCCGCCGCACTCCGCGCCCTGGTTGCCGCAAACGGCAACGTTGTCGAGTGTGAGGGTGCTCTCGTTGTTCATGCGAATGCCGCCGACTTCATCAGAGTTGCCGCCCTCGCAAACAAGGCCGCCAGTCTCGATGCTCTGAACGGCGTCTTTGCCATTTTCATCGAAGCCGCTGTAAGAAAACGTCTTTTTCTGAGTAGACTTCAGAGTGAGGTTCGCGTGTTCGTTCAGCAAGATAACCGTGGCCTTGCCGTTGGTGGTGATCTTGTGGCCGTTCATGTCGATGGTGATGGTTTTGCTATCGGCAATCTGCAACGTGCCGGTGAAGTACCAATCGCAATCCAGATAGACGGTTTTGCCCGAATAGCCCGCTGTAAGTGCAGCATCGGTGGAGTAGTAGTTCGTTCGATTGCCAGAACTATCGAGCGAATAGGCCATGACCTCGCTGCCATACGCCTTCCCAGGCGTTGCGGCGCTTACAACCAGCACAAGCGCTGCAATAAGAATTGCTGCAAGCAGGCTCGGTTTGGCAAGACGGGAGGTTTTGCTTTGCATGGCGGTTCCTTCAAGGGTGCAGAAATCTAACTTTATTAGATTATCAAACCTCGGAAAGGCACCGTTAAGGGTTTTGATATGGCTGGCTGCGTTCTTTGAGGCATTTAGCTACGAAGCCCTTGCAACTCCTTCTGTGCTTTGGGTTTCTTCATCTTGGCCATACCTGATGGCGCCGCATGGACAAAGGCGCAAGCAGCCAAAGCACATGAAGCATTTCGGTTTAACCCATGTTGGGTGCCCGTCTTTCATTTTGATGGCTTGCGCGGGGCAAATGGTGGCACAATGCTCGCAGCCAATGCATTTGCTGCGAACGCTGAAGTTTTCGGTGCTTTTGCAGTGGTCTATGTCTACGCGGGTGTAAAACTCAGCTGCGCTTTTGGTTTTGCCATCGGCCATTGCTGCCGCCCCCCCTTGGCTACCTTCCCCCAATTTCTATTTCCATTTTAGTTCGCTGCACGGCTCTTAAGCATGAATTCTGCGGCCCGATGCATGAGCCGTGTTCATAATTGTTAACACCGCTTCATAGGCCTGTAGCCTGCAGTTAACAATGCAGATACGCGCGTGTAACTTCCTGCCCCTAACCTCGAAATATAGGTATTAGCACTACAGGAGGCAGCGCCATGTATTCCAAGCTCGTGGAGCAAACGCCCAAAATCAATTCGCAGCTAGCGCGTTACGGCGTAAAGTTTGGTTTGTATAAGCAAGGCCAGTTCAAAGAACGTCTTTTCCCGTTCGATGCAATTCCGCGCATCATTACCGCTTCGCAATGGGAGTACTTGGAGCGTGGGCTCATTCAGCGCGTTGATGCTTTGAATGCCTACCTGCGCGACTTGTATGGCGAAAAGCGCATTATTGCCGATGGCGTAATTCCCGAAACCTTTGCCTTTGCAAGCTCGGGCTACCTGCCGCAGTGCGAGGGTATTGTTCCGCCGAAGGGGATTTTCAGCCACGTTTCTGGTATCGACTTGGTTGAGGGCGACGATGGCGTTTGGTACGTGTTGGAAGATAACCTGCGCATTCCTTCCGGTGCATCGTATCCGCTTATTGCACGCAATCTGTGCCGTCGCTGTGATGCCGAAACCTTCCGTACGCTGCCTATCGAAGACAACCGCAACTATGGCGAACTGCTGCGTGAAACCATGGACTACGTAAACTGTGGCGGCATCAACGTGGTGCTTACGCCCGGCCGCTACAACGCCGCCTACTTCGAGCATTCCTACTTGGCTGAAAAAGCTGGCGCCGTACTTGCCGAGCCTGGCGAGCTTTTCGTGCAAGACCTGCAGCTGTTCTACCGCGATGCCAACGAAAACAAACGCGTGGGCGCGGTGTATCGGCGCACGTCCGACGAATACCTTGACCCACTGTGCTTTCTGCCTGATAGCCTAATTGGCGTACCGAACCTTATGAGCGCCTACCGCGCAGGCAACGTTGCCATCGTGAACGCGCCCGGCAATGGCGCGGCCGACGACAAGGGCATCTACTACTTCGTTCCGCGCATGATCGAGTACTACCTGGGCGAAAAGCCCATTCTGCACAATGCGCCAACCTACCTGCCGTATTACCCCGAAGATTTGGCATATGTGTTGGAAAACGCCCGTGAGCTGGTAATCAAAGATGTTGCCGAAGCGGGCGGCTATGGCGTGGTGTTTGGCTCCGAGCTGCCTGAAGAAGAGCTGAATGCGCTGTTGGACAAGATCAAGGCCGAGCCGCGGCGCTTCATTGCGCAAGAGGTTATCGACTTCGTGTGCCTGCCCACGTACATAGGTGGGGAAGAGGTGCTGCGAAAAGCCGACCTTCGTGCTTTCGTGCTTTCCAACGGCACCACTAAGGTTTGGCCCAGCGGTCTTACGCGCTATTCGCGTGTAGCGGGCTCGGCTGTGGTGAATTCTTCGCAAGGCGGTGGGTTCAAGGACACGTGGGTACTTGGTGCCAGCGTTGCCGGCTCCAGCGAAGAAGCCGAAGCAGTGCGCTTGGCAAGCGAGGTTCCGGACGCTTCTGCTGAGGTAAACGAAGCAGAAGGGGAGCGCTGCGACGCTGATTCAGGCGATGTTTGCGCATCTTCCGCCCAGGCTTCCTAATTCAATCTTTTCTGCCGTTAGACCAACCTGTATTTCAAGGAGCACACCATGGGTTCCCTTTCGCTAGACAAAATCGACCATCTGCTGTGGCTTGGCCGCTACATTGAGCGTTCGCACACCACGCTTTCGTTCATCATGAGCACGTACGACCAGGCCATCGATTCAGAGCGGGGCCCTTGGCGCCAGCAGCTGCAGGCGCTTGGCTTCAACACCGAAGAGGAAGATCCGGTAGCGCTGTTCAACAACTGCCTGTTCAGCGGCAGTTGCGCCAGCAGCATCAAGCGCAGTTTGGAAGCTGCTTACGATAACGCTGTTGTGCTGCGCGATGTAATTGGCACTGAAACAATTGCTTATGTGCAGATGGCTGTGAACAGCTTGGCCAACGCAGCTGAAAGCGATGCACCCATGCTGGACTGTGCGCTCATCATCGACGACATCATGGCTTTCAAGGGTTGCTCGGATGATTACGTTGTTGATGATGTTGCCCGCAACGTTATCAAGTGTGGGTTCAGTATCGAGCGCATGGACCTGTACCTGCGTTTGGGGTACCGCCTTAACTGCCTGGAAAAGGAAGCGCATAAGCTTGCCAGCCGCATCGACCGCATGGGTATTGTCTACAACCGCGCCACCTTCAAAGACCTAATCGTGGCAATTTACGACCCAGGTTTTCCGGAAAAGGCCACGCCGCAGCAGCTTTCGCAGATGCTGGCTTTGACGGAACAGATTTTTTAGGCTGGCTCGCCATGAGAATATTGAGCTATAGTTTCGAAACGCATTTGGAGTTTTCGGAGCCCGTTACCTGCCATAATTTCATATTGCGTTGCGCGCCCCGCTCTACGCCGTTTCAGAAGATCTTGGACTCGCAGATGATCATTAACCCTGGGTGTCACCTAATGGAGCTGCCCGATGGCTTCGGCAATCGCCTGCATATTGGGTATATGCCTGAAGCGCACGAATCGTTTTCGTTCATGAGCTACGGCCTTGTTTTGGTGGACCAACAGGCTACCGCGTCTGAAACCGCGCACCCTATGTACCTTCAGCCCTCGCTCTATACCCAGCCCAGCCATGATGCGGAAGTGTTTGCCCGCCGCGTGCTGCAATGCATTCCCCATGCTCCGGTGCTGAAGAAGGCCACCGACCTCATGCATGCCGTGTACCGTCATTTTACTTACGACGGGGGTGCCACAACGGTTAAAACCACTGCACGCGAAGCGTTTGGCCTGGCTGCGGGCGTGTGCCAGGATTACGCCCAGGTGCTTATCATGATGTGCCGCAGTCAAGGTATTCCAGCCCGTTACTGTGCCGGCCTTATGGAGGGCGAAGGCGCCACGCATGCCTGGGTTGAAGTTTTCGATGGCGCCAATTGGCGGGGCCTCGACCCCACGAACGACCGCGAAGTGGATGAAAGCTACATTACGCTTTCGCACGGTCGCGACTTTGAGGATTGCTCTATCGAGCGCGGGGTTTTCATGGGTTCAGGCACGCAAACCCAGCGTGTTAAGGCAACGGTTTCGAAGGAAGGCGGCGCCACGCGCTTTCAGCCCGAAGAGCAGTAGGTGTCGGCTGCATGTTTCCCTTATGGGCTGCGCGTATTCGCTGGTTCGTTCGGCTATAATCTTGTGGTTACACTAACGAACCTAGGATGAAGAAAGGCAGCACCGTGGCAAACAGCTACAAGCAAACCATGAATCTTCCGCGCACCAGCTTTCCCATGCGCGGCAACTTGCCCGAAAACGAGCCTAAGCGCCTTCAGTATTGGAACGACATCGATATTTACGCGAAGGTGCTGGAAAAGAACAAGGACAATCAGCCCTTCATCCTGCACGATGGCCCTCCGTACGCAAACGGCCCCATTCATATTGGCCATGCTTTCAACAAGATCCTGAAGGACTTCATCGTCAAGTACAAAACCATGCGCGGCTTCTATGCTCCGTATGTCCCCGGTTGGGACTGCCATGGCCTGCCCATTGAAAACAAGGTAGAAGAGCAGCTTGGCGAAGAGAAAATGGCCAAAATCGACACGGCTACCTTCCGCAAAATCTGCCGCGAGTACGCAACCAAGCAGCTCGACGGCCAGCGCGAAGGCTTCAAGCGCCTGGGTGTTCGCGGCGAATGGGAAAACCCGTACCTTACCTACCTGCCCGAATACGAGGCCGGTAACATCGAAATCTTCAAGAAGCTTTACCTGGACGGTTCGGTTTACCGCGGCCGTAAGCCTATCCATTGGTGCAGCCACTGCCACACTGCGTTGGCTGAAGCCGAAATCGAATACAGCAACGAGGTAAGCCCCGCTATCTTCGTTCGCTTTGAAATGACCACTGTTCCTGCTGGCCTTGAAGCCTACGAAGGCAAACTTGATGTAGCCATCTGGACCACCACGCCTTGGACGCTCCCGGCTGACCAGTGCGTAATCCTGCACCCTGCGGCTGAGTACGTTGCTGTTGAAACAGGCGGCCGTGCTTACATCGTTGCGCGTGAGCTGGTTGAAAAGTGCTGCGAGCGCTTTGGTTGGGAAAATAAGCTTGCCACCTGCGCCGATGGTTCCGAATGGTGCATGACGGGCACCCAGCTTGCAGGAAACGAGTACAAGCAGCCCATTTTTGCTGATGAAGGCGAAATCGGTAAGTTCATCTACGCCGACTACGTAACGCTTGAAGATGGCACTGGCATCGTACACGGTGCCCCTGGTCACGGCGTTGACGACTACAATGCGGGCATGAAGTTCGACATTCCCGTTGTTATGCCGGTGGACGACGATGGCAAGTTCTACGTTGGCGAAGGCATTGGTTACGGCGGCCCCTGGGGCGGCATGGATGTGAACGAGGCCAACCCCAAGATCATCGAATGGCTGCGCGAAAAGGGCCTGCTTATCCTTCATGAGGATATCGACCATAGCTATCCGCATTGCTGGCGTTGCCATCAGCCCGTTATCTTCCGTGCAACCACTCAGTGGTTTGTTTCTATGGACAAAACGGGCATTCGCGAAAAGGCCTCCAAGGCTATCGAAAACGACGTTAAGTGGTTCCCTGGTTGGGCCTCCAACCGTATTGGCTCCATGGTAGCCGACCGTCCCGACTGGTGCATTTCGCGTCAGCGCTATTGGGGTGTGCCTATTCCTGTGTTCACCTGCGATTCCTGCGGTGAAACGGTCGCAACCGCCGAAACGTTCGATGCGGTTATCGATCTGTTCAAGAATGAAGGCGCCGATGCCTGGTATCAGAAGACGCCAGCTCAGTTCCTTCCTGCCGACACCTGCTGCCCCAAGTGCGGCGCTGGTGTTGACCACTTGGTTTCCGACAAAGACGTGCTGGACGTTTGGTGGGAAAGCGGCGTAAGCCACACTTCCGTGTGCGAAGCACGCAGCTATCTGCAGCGCCCTGCCGATGTGTACCTGGAAGGCTCAGACCAGCATCGCGGTTGGTTCCAGAGTTCGCTGCTTACCAGCGTTGCCGCTTATGGCATTCCTCCGTACAAGAACGTTGTTAGCTGTGGCTTCACGCTCGACAAAGACGGCAAGAAGATGTCCAAGAGCTTGGGCAACACCATCGACCCGAGCGATGTAAGCAAGAAGCTTGGCGCCGAGGTTCTGCGTATGTGGACCAGTTCGGTAGATTACGGTCAAGACGTTTCCATCGGCGACGAGATTCTGCAGCGTACTTCCGATACGTACCGCAAGTTCCGCAACACGTTCCGCTTCCTGCTGGGCAATGTGGACGACTTTGCTGCCACCGATTGTGTAGCTTGGGAAGAGCTTGAGCCCATCGACCAGTACATGATGGTGAAAACCGCCAATATGCTGGATGAGGTTACCAAGTGCTATGAAGAGTATCGTTTCCACGGTGTATACCGTGCAGCGTACGATTTCGTTACCGACCTTTCTAACGTTTACATGGACGTTGCGAAGGACCGTCTGTATTCCGAGGCACCGGCAAGCCCGCGCCGCCGTGCTGTGCAAACCGTGCTCATGAACATTCTGGATGTTCTGGTGCGCGTACTGGCTCCTATTCTTACCTTCACCACTGAAGAGGTTTGGCAGAACTATCCTGAAGGCCTTGCCAATGTTCAGGGCCGCGAAGAATCGGTACAGCTTGCCAACTGGCCTGAGCGCAGTGGCTTTACGCCCGCTCTTCCTGCCGATACTTCCGCAATGGAAGCCCAATGGGCAACCATCATGGAGGTTCGCGATGTGGTGACCAAGGCTCTGGAAGAAGCCCGCGCTGCCGGCCTTATCAAGAAGAGCCAGGAAGCCGCCGTTAAGGTAAGCGTTCCTTCCGCAGCTTTGGCCGTAGTGAACCAGCTTTCTTCCGAAGTGTTCGAAGAGCTGTTCATCGTTGCGGGCGTTGAGTTCGCCGAAGGTGCCGAGCTTGGAGCTGAAGTAGTTCCTGCTACCGGTGAAAAGTGCCCGCGCTGCTGGAACTTCCGTGAGCTTGGCGGCAATGCCAACCATGCGGACGTGTGCAAGCGCTGCGGCGATGCGCTTGACGCTATTGGCTTCACCGAAACGGAGTAGCCTCGGCGTGAGTCAAGCTAATTCAAACAATAGGACCGCTGTCAATAACGGCAGCGGTCCATGGGCGCGCAACCTTGCCATTTGGGCGGGTTGCGCGTTTTTGTGGTTCGTGCTCGATCGAGCCACCAAGGCTTATTTCGACGGCTTTAGTGTTGGCCAGGTTGTAGGGCTCAATCTGCAGGGCGTACTTCAATTCACCCTTGTGCACAACGTGGGGGTGGCCTGGGGCGCGCTTGCGGGGCAGGTGCCGGTAATCAGCATTGTTACCGCGTTCATGTGCGTGGCGATAGCCGTATTTGCTGTTTACTGGGCTAGAAGCGCTGGCAAGCTTGAAATGCTTGCATTGGGTTTG
>CAZQWR010000043.1:0-12443 GCA_964597085.1 uncultured Cryptobacterium sp. | reverse complement strand
TTGCGGCAAGGCATTGGGCAAAACATCTTCAACACCGATAATTTCAACATCATTGGCATGCATGCTCTGAAAATCTCGCTCAGGAGCCTGGGGGCCGGAATTGTAAAAATGCTCCATCGAAATACGCCAGGGGCGCTTCGGCTCATTGAACTGTGGAATAACGGTATTTCTACCAGTTCCAGCAGAAAGCAGGACACCAACCGCTTCAGGGCTTCCAATAGTGGCTGAAAGGCCAATACGCCGCGGGTTGGTTCCAGACTCGCGGCTCAAACGCTCAATGAGACAAAGCGTTTGCCCGCCGCGGTCGGCGCGCAGCAGCGAATGCACCTCATCGATAACGATATACCTTAAATCGCCGAACAGCTTACCTAAGGCCATATGCTTATGCATAAGCAAACTCTCAAGAGATTCAGGAGTTATTTGCAAGATACCCGAAGGCTTCTTCATCAAACGGTTCTTATGCGATTGCGAAACATCGCCGTGCCATCGCCAAACAGGGATATCGGCTTCTTCGCATAGCTCGTTTAAACGAGCAAACTGGTCGTTGATAAGCGCCTTCAAGGGAGCGATATAAATAGCCCCAACCGAAGTTGGCGGATTCTCCCAAAACTCGGTAAGTATCGGAAAGAAAGCTGCCTCCGTTTTGCCGGAAGCAGTTGATGCAGTAAGCAGAACGTTATCGCAAGAATTGAAGATTGCGTCAGCCGCTGCAACCTGGATTCCACGCAAGCTCTCCCAATCGTGCTCGTAAATAAAATCCTGGATGAAGGGGGCGTACCTATCGAAAGCGCTCATACCTTAACCCTAAATCTGAAATTCGGCGAAACGCTCGGACACCTGCTCTTCTTGCCCTGCTGGCTTAGCGAAGTCAAAGCTTTCCGAACCAAGCAGGGTCGAAACTTCAACCTCAGGGTTTTGACACACAATGTCTAAAAGCTCGATGAAATCGCGAATAACCTCACGCGGAGTAAGATGTGAATCAGCTCCAACCCGCCCGAATTCTATCTGCAGGAACTTAACCAGGTCATCTTCCGTTAGCGTCTGTTCATATTCGAAGTAACCAGCATGAATCGCAGCCAGCTTTTCAATGAGCACCAATAACTCTTCGTAGGTAAGCGGATTTAGGCGTATAACGGGAGCAAGCATGTCGGTTAGCCCATCGTTAGCAAACCTGCCTTGCGCCAAGCGGCTACGGAGCGCCTCGTAGCTATATATGCCCCTTCTGCGGTCTTCGATACTCTGCGGGGTGCCGCCCATGATAATGCCCAAATGATGAGCCTTACCCTGAAGCGTATCGTTGTACATGGTAAGAATCTTCTCGTAATTGTTCTGACGGGTAATGGAGTTTGGAATTTTGTAGAGGTTCACCAGCTCATCAATCATAACCAGCATTCCCGCGTAACCAGCCCCTGTTAGGAATTCAGCAAATAGCTTCAGGTAGTCATACCAGGTGTCGTCCGTAATGCATGCGTTGATGCCAAGTTCTTGACGCGATTCGGTTTTTGTACGGTATTCGCCTCGCAGCCACTTTGCCACATACGCTTTCGCCTCGTCATCTTCCCTACAAGAGGCTTCGGCGTATTTCTGCAAAACTTGAGCGAAATCGAAACCATGTACCATTTCACGGATAGGGGCAAGAAAGCTTTGAAGCTTTGCATTGAATTCACCGCCAGAAGCCTCGGCTTCGCTTTGCAGGTTACGGACCCAGCGGTCCAAAACAAGTGGCAAAGCACCACCTTCAGGGCGCGTTTTGGTAGAGAGGTTGCGAATTAGTTCCCTATAAGTTGCCAATCCCTGGCCTTGCCCGCCTTGCAAGCGACGCTCGGGCGAAAGATCGGCATCTGCCACAACGAAATTCTTGCCCATGGCATGCGTGCGAATAGTCTGGATGAGGAAGCTCTTGCCCGCACCGTATCTGCCAACCAGAAAACGAAACGATGCTCCCCCGTCGGCTATAAGCGCCAAATCGTGCAAAAGCGCCTGAATCTCAACCTCTCGGCCTACCGTGATGTAAGGCAAACCAATTCGTGGCACCACACCACCCTTAAGGGAGTTAATGATAACCGCAGCGATACGGCGTGGAACTCTTACCTGGTCGCTCATATAGAGACGACTCCTTCCAATTCTTCGCGATATTCTTGGATAACCTGCGGACCATTTTCACCAAACTCAATGGCAGAGTCGCCCAACAGATCGAACAATTTTTCGTTAATGGAATCCACCAGCAAATCGGCATCGGCAAAATCTGTTAAAGAAGCACCCTGCAGCAAGGAAGACAAAAAGTCCATCTCAGCAGCATCAAGCAAAAATTCGCTTCCCAACGAAGGAACCGCGGATGCTACTGGCAAAGCGCCCATCAAGGTATCTTTGGTCCTTGCCTGAATGGAACCATCCGCAACCGATTCGGACGGGGCTTCCACGGGGAATTCCGGTTTCTGTTGGTTCTGGCCCGACGACCTTGCCGCAAGCGGTTCTGCTGCAACCGCCATATTGCTGGATCCCCCAACAGCTACTTCGACAAATCCCGTGCCTTGACGCTCCTCATCTATAAGAAGCTGCTCACGCGTACCCGCAGAAGATTCACGAATGCCCTGCAAAACCGAGCGATCGATAACAACGCGCCTGCGTTCAAGACTTTGCTTGTTAGCCGCAAAAGCAGAAATGGCTTCGCTAATGATTCTTTGCTGATACTTCGGTAAGGCAACTTCTTGCAAAGCAGGCTCCCAGCCAAGCTCTACGCGCAACAACCTATCTACTTCTTGCAACAAACCGCCAAGTTCTTCGTTCGGCTTCGTTTTCTTGTATCTACGCAGGGCAAACCACCGACCGTTTTCGCAGGTGTAAGAATGCACTTCGTTTACGTCGTAACGCATGTCTTTGTGTTTGTTCGGGTCGTAGAAAACCGCAGCTTGAAACATTTCATGCTCAGAAACCTGTGAAGAGCCGAACCAGGAAGACGTAATGCCCTTCTTGCGGGATTTCGCATAGTGGCAGGCAAGCTTAGCGAAAACCACCTGTACAACCGCCAAGAATTCTTCGCGATGTTCCAAGGCAAATTTCGACCCGTTCAGCCTATAAGCACTCATACGTACCAACGCCGCCCAAAAACTACGCAACTGAGCCTCGCTCATGCTCAATGAACCGTTCGATACTGCAGCATGCTCGGCATGACGCAAGAATATAAGCGACTCTTCGAAAGAAAGGTCGATGAAGCGACCTAGCAGTTTAGCATCCAGCGCATGGTAGATAACGAAATCGCGCATCCATGCCTTCATATACCGATCGAAATCTGGAGCAAACTGCTTATATGCAGCCCAAAACGAAAGCATGGCGTCAAAGCATTGCTGCGGGTTGCCCCCTACGCAATTCAACAGTTCATAGGCATAAACAAATGCATAGGAAAGAGAGGCTTCCTGAACATTGCCCTTGCGAACTTCAGCGCGCCAAGTGAAATACCCGCGCAGCTGACGATCGTTCATCATGGAATAGGTAGGAAAATATCGCTTGAAATTCCCTCCATAAGGAACATCATCTTCCCAGGCAACCATAAACTTAGCCTGCTGAACAAACAGCTTGGTTTCAGAAGGGCGCTTGTAATCGGAGCCATCGTAAACCGGACGCCCAAGATTGCGCATCTTAGTGTAAATTTCGGGCATGCCTTGACGTAAATCGGATCCAGTTCGAAGAATAGGCTCATCATCGTACGACTTGCCAGCGAATACTCGGCTTTGGGTAAGGCGCGGGTTTGCCAAAATACTGTTAATAAGCTTTTGCGCTTCAGACACCACGCACCTACCTTCCGTTAATCAATAAAAATGATTCTAGCACTATCGCAAACAAATGTTCGCATAAACAAAGAAGCCCTCGAACAACGAGGGCTTCATAAGGGAAGCTACTAAAATATCTACTTCAAACCTTGGTACTTCATGTCGACCGATTCCTCAAAGTACTCCTTTACTGGTTCTTCGCCAAAATTGCGAAGGAGCTCTTTGTGCCAACATTCAGTTTTAGGCATATCTGGTAAAGCGGCCGCAACAAACACCGGGTCTAAGCCTTCCCTCTTTTGCTTGGAGTAGTCTTCCAGGGCGGCAATAGCCCATTTTCCCAGCATAAGAATGGCAACTAAGTTCAAGATGGCCATGAAGCCCATAAAAATATCGGCCAGGTTCCAAGCCAAATCGAAGCTGTTCACCGCACCATAGAGGATGGCGCATAAGCACAGAATGCGGAACACCAGCAAACCCTTGGTACTGTTGGGAAAAATGAAACGGAAGTTGCTTTCAGCATAAAAATAATTGCCGATAAGACTCGAATAAGCAAAGGCGAAAATAGCGAACGTAATGAAATGAATACCGCCGACACCGACAGAATTGTTGACCGCCATCTGCATCAATGGCATACCGTTCAAAGTAGTAGCAACCGTAGGTTCCTGTACATAAAAAACCAGAACCATAACGGCCGAGCAAGAGCAAATAAGAATAGTGTCGATGTAAACGGAAAGAGTTTGAACCAAGCCCTGCTTTACCGGATGCGAAACGCTGGCAGTTGCTGCAGCGTTAGGCGCAGAGCCCATGCCCGCTTCGTTGGAATACAAACCGCGCTTGATGCCCAACATAACTACAGAGCCCGCAAAGCCGCCGAAGATGCTTGAAAAATCAAAAGCAGATTGGAACAAAAGAGCAAAAGCCGCCGGAAGCCAAGTGATGTTCGTAACGGTAGTCCAAACGGCAATGGCTATATATGCCAAGGCCATAATGGGCACAACAATTGAGGTAATAACGCTGATGCGCTTTTGGCCTCCGAATATAACCATGGCAGTCATAAGCACAAGAATAAGACCGAAAATCAGGGCAAGTCCATTGGTACTGTAATCGGGTACGTAATACTCAAGGGTGCTGCAAGCGTTATAAGCCTGGAGCCCATTAAAGCCAAATGCATAGCAAAGAATCAGCAGAATGGCGAATAGCACGCCAACCGAACGGTGCCCTAGCGCTTGCTCGATATAATAAGCCGGGCCTCCGCGAAACTCGCCATCGCTGCCTCGAACCTTCCAGATTTGGGCAAGAGTGCTTTCGATAAATGCGGAAGCAGCACCAAAAATGGCCATTGCCCACATCCAGAAAACAGCGCCAGGGCCACCCACGGCAATAGCGGTGGCAACGCCAGCAATGTTGCCAGTACCAACTCGGCTAGCAGTGGAAACCATCAAGGCCTGGAACGAAGAAATGGATTTTTCACCTTCCACGTGCTTCTTTTCCATTACCTGTTTGAACATATCCTTGATAAAGCGAATCTGAACAAACTTGGTTCGAACAGTGAAGTAGATGCCGGTTGCCACAAGCAGAATCAACAGAATGTAGGTGTACATAAAGGTGTCCACCGTGCCGGTGATATCAACTAGGAATGCATTTATATCCATAATTCCCTATCCATGAAATACGCCCCTCAAAGGGGCGTTTAAGCTTAAGAACTTTTAAATTTTAGCGCAACAGCGCGCGAAAGCGAACGCGTGGCATAAGGCAACCAGGCCCTACCGTGCGCTCATTCTTTGCGAAGAGCCGAGTCCAATGCGCTTACGAGGGACTCCAGCCTATCGGGCCCTACAACCGAGCCACGGGATTCGAATTCCCCGTATTCGCCGTTCATATGAACACGCCACTCGAAAGTTGTTTCGGCTGGCTTAAAAGATACGTATTCGTCGTTCCAAAAGCCAATGCCGCATTCGCGAACCTTTCCCCATAGCAAACGTGCCTCCAGGGTATCTATCAGCCTTTCCACATGGCCCTCTTCCCCATCCACTACCAGCCAAGACCGAATCTCGGCACCGGTGATGGAGGCGGGGGCAGTAGAATCGTTGCGGTAGAAATCAAGGATGAAATCGCGTAGTCCATTGCCCTGCCCATCATCTTCACCGGTAAGGGAAACAAACAGCGAATGCGGAAGCTCCATAACTCTGCGGCGATGCGCCAAACGAAGACGCTCTGCAGCAAATTTTTTGCGAACGATGAATATGGTTCCCTCAACGTCTTCATACACGCCAGCAGAAAGCGGCATGCCAAACGAATCGAGCATATCGCCATCCCAATTGAAGGAGGCTCCAGCGGGAAGAGGCTGGAAAATAGGCAGATCGGCAGTACCGCCCAAGCGTTCCTGGCCGGCTTTTGCCTGGGTTAGGCTTTTACGGTAATAACCCATTCCGTCTTCGATAGCGCGCTCATAGCGCTGCGAAGCTTGACAATAAAAAGGATAAGCAGCAATTGGGTCGGGGCCGGTTCCTTCGCCCTGTTCAAAGCACTTAGCCAGACGAAAGGCCAATGACGCAACCCAAGCATTGTCATCGAGCGACTGAGCCATGTCATACCCCATGTCGTAGAGCTTGAAGGCTTTTTCAAGGTCTTTTGGAACGGCTTTGCCCGAAGAAAGGCAATCGCCATATTTCATAGCGCCTTCTGGGTTACCCAACTTCATGCCCTGATAATAGTAGCTGCAAGCCTTTTCGCCATCGGCATTGCCTGTACGCCCGTATTCGTACACGTACCCAAGATTCACCGCTGCCTGGTCGTTACCATAAGAAAGGCTTTTCTCGTAGCACAATGCAGCTTTCTGAAACTTATCTATCGAATGAGACTTCATTCCCTCGTCGTACAAACCGGCTCCGAGTTTGAGAGAGAAAGCGCCGTTAGAAAGGCGATCTTTATCTTCGTCATAAAAAGGCGCAAACAACTGGATCTCATTTGCCGAAGGAACATCCTGCTGTCCAAAATCACTCATATCTGCACCCCCTGAACCAATCGGAACCAACCAAATCAAACATGCAAGTGTTAAGCCATCAACGAACTTAGCCAGCGTATCCGTAATGCTTGCGCAAGCAGAATAAAAACGTAACGGTAATTATCACCGACATGCATTCAGCAACAATCACCGCCGACCAAATGCCCATCTCTCCAAAGATGGGAGGCAAAATCAGAATCGCAGAAACCTCAAATACCAACGTGCGCAGAAACGAGATGACCGCTGAAACCATTCCGTTGTTCAATGCTGTGAAGAAGGCAGATCCGAACATGCTGAAACCCATAAGCAGGAACACAAACGAATAGATGGAGAGAGCATGCACCGTGAGCTCGGTAACGCTTTCATCATATCCAACAAATAGCATGGCAAGCGGCCTGCCAAACAGCAATGCAAGAGCGGTAAGCACAACGCCCATTCCCGCAATGATTTTCAGGCTGTTTTTGAACAGGTTGGAAAGCTCGGCTTTGTTCTTAGCCCCGAATTGGTAACTAATCAAAGGCGAAGTTCCAACTCCATAGCCCATGAACACAGAGCCGAATATCCACATCACGTATTGAATTACGCCATACGCAGCAACGCCATCGGCACCAAGGTACGCCATGAGCTGAACGTTGTAGAGCATGCCCACCAACGACATGGAAATGTTGGTAACCAATTCGGAAGAGCCGTTGAAGCACGCACGTCCAAGGGCTCGCATGTCCATAAGAGCCCTGCCAAGCTTCAATGTATCGGCCCTTTTGCCGACAAACACCAGCAGGGGCAGCGTGCCACCCAGCACTTCGCTAGCAGCGGTGGCCACGGCGGCGCCTGCGATACCCCAACCCAAGCCTACTATCAAAATGGCATCCAGCACGATGTTGGCAATTCCAGCGCAAAGTTCAACAGCTAGACCGACCTTTGGCTTTCCCGCTGCAGAAAGATAGGTTTGAAACGAAGTTTGCATCATAAGGAAGGGCAACGAAAATGCCAATATGCTGCCGTAAACAACCGCTTCGTCAAGAAGCGAGCCAGTTGCACCCATAAGAGCACCCACAGGCCTTACGAAAGCAAATACAATAGCCCCACAAGCAATGCCCACCGCAAATGTTACGTAAATAAGCATGGAAAACAAACCGTTGGCACGCTTCTGATTCCCCTCGCCCATCGTTTTAGCCACAAGCGCAGTTCCGCCGGAGCCGAACATGAAACCCAATGCGCTGAGCATCATGATGAATGGATAGATGAGATTCAATGCGGCGAAAGATTCCTTACCGACGCAGTTAGAGACGAACAATCCGTCAACAATGCCATATACCGAGGTAAGCATCATCATGCCAGAAACCGGAGCGGTGTAGCGCAGCAGCGCACCAAGGGTGAAATGGTCGGAAATTTTAACGTTGCTTGCCATACAGCAGAATAACCCTTCGTTAATTAACAAGTGTTAACCAGCATACTTGGTAAATGAGCTAATTTGGGAAACGTTTGTTTGACGGCTTACCCTAAAATTCAAAACGTAGAAAGGAAGAATATGAACATCTGCGTATTTTGCTCTAGCGCAAGCGACCTTGATTCCAAATACATCGAAGCAGCCCAGCAGCTGGGAACCACCATGGCAAAGCACAAACACACCTTGGTGTTCGGCGGATACGATATGGGGCTTATGGGTACCGTTGCCAATGCCGCCGTAGAAGCAGGCGGAAAAGTTATCGGCATAACTACCGCAGGCCTTACTCGTAAAGGCCGCGATGTTGTAAAGGGCATAGAAGTACACGAAGCAGAAGACCTAAGCGCACGCAAGCAAATAATGATCGACCTTGCCGATGCGTTCGTTACCTTGCCTGGCGGTATCGGCACCTTCGATGAGTTCTTTAGTGTACTTTCCTGTGTAAAAGCTGGCGAGGTAACTGGCAAAAGCGCCCTGATGGATGTAGATGACTTTTTTGCTCCGCTAGTACTGTTGCTTGACGAAAGCACCAAAAAAGGTTTGAACAACATGGACTGGCGCACGGTAGGAAACTCGTTCACGAACGCAGAAGATCTTCTAAATTGGCTTGAAGAATAGACACGCCGAACATAGCCCGAATAAAAAATGGCCCCGAGGAAACCCGAGGCCATTTCAATATGATTAGCAAAAATGCTTAGGCTTGCTTCTTATGGTAAGCAACGTAGTAAGCCATGCCCACGAACAATGCTCCACCAACAATGTTGCCCGGAACCGTTGCGCTCCAATTCCAAAGAGCGCCGCCCCAGTTAACCACGGAGGCATCGCCCAAACCAACACTTGCCAGCAAAATGCCAAACGGCAGAAAGAACATGTTGGCAACACAATGCTCAAAGCCGCAAGCAACAAAGGCAGCAATGGGAAGCATAACGCCGAAAACCTTGTCCACAACGCTTTTCGCAGCGTAAGAAACCCATACAGCAAGGCAAACAAGGAAATTGCACATTACGCCCTTGAAGAAAAGCGTAATCCATTCGGGTGTCATCTTGCCAGCAGCAACGCTTACGATGGTTTGCCCCACCTGACCGCTGTTCATGCCCTGGAAATTGGCCATGTAAACGCATCCCACCATGATAAGAGCGCCAACAAAGTTGCCGATGAACACAACAACCCAATTCTTGAGCACGGCACCCCAAGTAATTTTCTTTGCAGTTGCCGTCATAACAATCATGGTGTTGCCGGTGAACAGCTCGGCGCCGCATACAACAACCAGCATCAGGCCGCAGCTAAACAGAATACCGCCTAAAACTCGTTGAGCAGCAAACGGAAGTCCGGTGTCGCCCACAACCAGAAGGAAGAACATAGCGCCCATAGAAATGAAGGCGCCGGCCATAATGGAAAGCATAAAAGACTGACGGAAGCTCATTCCGGTTTTGGCAACGCCAAGGTCTTCAGCTTTCTGCTCAATCTGGGCAGGAGCAAGCTGGTCGGGTTTAGGCAAGATTGCCTTCAATTCCTCAATCTGCATGGGGGGGGACTCCTTTATCTACAACTCAAATAGATTGCTTTGCGAAGTCAAACCTTACCCTCCCCCGCATTGGTTCTCTACGCTAAAAACCATCGCTATCCGCAAACAGCCCGTTTTTCCAGTGGACGGAAAAACGGGCTGAGTTATTCACGGGAAAGAATAAATGCTACTTACAAACGAAAACGTTTCATCAGAGCCTGCGTTCCCAGGTTGCCATACCCTTCGCTTTCCAACTGTTCGTAATCGCAAAGAACCGTGCCAAGCATATCAAGATCAAGCCCAGCAGCTTCAGCTTCGCCCTTAGCAAGGCGAAGGTCCTTTACCAAGTGCTTCAAAAAGAAGCCTGGGGCATAGTCGTCCGCTATGATCTTTGGCCCAAAGTTATCTAACTGCTTACTGCCAGCTGCCCCAGTTGCGAGTGCTTTCATTACAAGGTCAAGTTCGAGCCCCTGCTTTTCAGCATAGGCGAAAGCTTCGACAACACCCGAAAGCGAACCTGCAATCATAATCTGATTAGCTAACTTGCAATGCTGGCCAGCACTTGCTCCGCCAAAACGGTTGATGTTGGTGCCCATTGCTTCAAAGAGCGGCATACAAGCCTGAAAATCCCCTTGGCCGCCTCCCACCAAAATCGAAAGCGTCCCAGCCTTTGCGCCTGTATCGCCACCGGTAACGGGCGCATCCAGAACATGAAGTCCACGGCCGCTTCCTTCTTCGGCAATACGCTGAGCAAGCTTGGGGCTGGTGGTGGTCATGTCAATAAGATACGTACCCACATCAGCAGAATCTAGAATGTTGCCTTGTTCAAAATAGACTTCTTCAACATCAGCAGGAAAACCAACAATGGTAATTACCGCATCGCGTCCCTTTGCACACTCGCCGATTGTTTCATGAAGGATAGCGCCCTCCGAAACAACGTCTTCTACCTTCGATTTGGTACGTGCGTAAATATGAACCTCAAAGCCTGCCTTCATAAGGTTGCGTACCATCGATTTGCCCATAATTCCAACGCCAATAAAGCCAACGCTATGCATGTTTGCTCCTTTCGGGAAACTCTTTCAAAAAGGAATGCTAGCAACATACAGAATGACCCAGAAGCCCCATCGGCAAACGGCATAAACAAAAAAGCTCGCCGAAGCGAGCTTTTAATTCGATGGTGTCGGAGGCGGGATTTGAGACAAGCCTATGGGACAAAGAAATAGGCTTTATATATTGTTGCCCCTAAACATCGCGGAGGAGCGTTTAATCTGGCTTGATTCAGTTAAGGGGCAATAGAAGGGGAGCTAAGTAGCTTCCTCGATGGTTCTGACAATGGCGGCTTTGTGACCGCTATCACCTACCTACTCTCGCCATTCGCGACCAAGGACATGATTTCAAAGCAAGGCAAGGAGGCTGCAAGGCAGGACATACGACACCCTGGCCGCTCCAATGGATTGGATCAAAGCGAGCTCGATGTTTCCCGTGCCAACGAACGGTGGCTTTTGGCGCCAGGATCCGTTTTTGAGTCATATCCCCTGGTCAGCGAACGATGCCATCGTGGCACCGTAGCTTCAACTCATGAAAAGGAGATGCGGATGCATCTCCTTTTCACACTTCGATTGCCTAGCACTCAGACAATGCGCTCAGTGTTACAATGCCCCCTTGCTATGAGGCGGACTTGAACTTGGCGGCGCAGGGTTTCGACATACACGTCGGATAGATAGTACTTGGGGCTGATAGGCGCCTCTTCCAGAATGTCGGCGATCGTTGCCTTTCGGCCTGCGTGGGTCGGGAACTCGAACTTGTCTGGTGCGATGTCGTTCCTGAAGGAGACGATGTAGATTCGCTCTCGGTTCTGCGGGACTCCGAAGTCCTTTGAGTTAAGGATCTTGCAGAAGGGGGTGTAGCCCGCCTCCTCAAGGGCACCAAGGATGGTCTTCAGCGTGCGGCCCTTGTCGTGGATGGGAAGGCCCTTCACGTTCTCGCAGAAGATGACCCTGGGCTTGCTCTGGCGCTCGGTGCAGATTCGGAGTATATCGAAGAAGAGCGTGCCGCGGGCCATCCCCTTGTAGTCGTCGTCGAAGCCTTTTCGCTGGCCTGCGAGGCTGAACGCTTGGCAGGGGAACCCTGCGAGGCAGATGTCGAAGTCGGGAACCTCGCCGGGGGTTACCTTGGTGATGTCGCCCGTGATCTCGAACGGGTCGTTGAAGTTGGCCCTGTATGTCTTGCATGCGGGTTCATCGAATTCGCTAACGAAAACGGTTTGAATTTGCTTTCCGAAAGCCTGGTCGAACCCCATTCGGATTCCGCCGATGCCGGCAAAAAGGTCGATTGCCTTGTACACTTCCTTGTTCATTATCCGATCTCCTTGAAGAGCTCTGCGTTGGCGAGAACCTTGCCGTAGGTCTTACTTTGTTGCTCCGCAGGTGGAGCACTTGTAGCCGGTGGTAACGGTCTCGTCGTCGATGTCCTTGTGCTCGGCCACGACCACCGAATCGAGCGAGCACTCCTCGAACGCGACGGTGACGGCGCCGTCGGCAAGGGCGGTGGAGTCGAAGGTCACCTCGACCTCGACCTTGCCCTCCTGCTCGTTGGGGGTGAAGGAGACCTGCGCGGTCACCGGCTTGTCGCCTGCGGTGAGCTCCTTGCCGGTCGCCTTGTCCATAAGCGTCAGGCTCATCCTGTATTCCTTGCCGGGCACGAGGCCTGTGTAGGAGACGGTGT
>CAZQWR010000042.1:0-12796 GCA_964597085.1 uncultured Cryptobacterium sp. | reverse complement strand
GAAGTGTTGCCGCCGTCGACCCACTTCTTGGTAACGCTTACGCGCGACCATTCGCTGCTGGGCGCGGGCGCATTGTACACGGTGGTCACGTTGCTTTCGTCGCCGCTCTTCGGCGAGTAGGAAGTGCTGCTTACCCAGCCCGTCGAACTCGATTCAAAGCACATGTAGGTGTACTTGGAGCCATTTTCGTCGTACCTGGGCAAATTCTGGAAATCCAAGTTCCACGAGGTTGTTTCCTGAACGGTTGCACCATCGAGCCCATCGATTTTGGTAGGCTGGGCGTCGGGCGTGCCGTCAAGCGTATACGGCCCGTACGTCGTGTTGCCGTCAACGCCCGTGCGGATGATCTTGAACGTAACGCTTCGGGATTTGCCGTTCGGCTTTTCGTCCTGGGTGTAAATGGTGTTGCCGCTATCGTCTTTCTTGGCAACCTCGTTGCCCTCGTCGTCGATGTAGGTTTCGGCCCAATACTTGTGAACGTGGGCATCGGTCACGTCAACGTAGGTGTTCTGAATCTTCGTTTCCCCGGTTTGCTGGTCGCGCGTGCGGGTCACGTTGAACGAAACATCCTGCGTGGAGCCGTCGTTGTCGGTAAGGCTAAGGTGGAACGCCGTAACGCCGTCATCGCCCTTGGCCGTCACCACGGAAGTGCCGCCCTGCAACACATCGGTTTCGATGTAGCGGTACACGTATTCCTCGCCCAACGCATCGTATTTCGCGCCGCTGCCTTCGAATTCTTGCGTAAGCGTTTCGGCCGTCCAGCCGGTGATTTCCTTCGTACCGCCGGCAACATCAACCCAGTCGTAGGCCTTGCCGGTGCTTTCGTCGATAGTGCCGTTCGGGCTATAGGTGCCATCTGCGTTCTGCGTTGCATGAACCTTGGCAATGCGCTGCAGCTGGAACACCGAAGTTACGTTGGTGAGCTGGTCTTGGAACGTGCCAACAACCCAGCTCTTCTGGGCTTCGACGGTTTCCGTGTCGGTACGGCGGTTGATGATGGTGCCGCCGTTGTAAATGCTGCGATCATCAGACGGGCGTGCGTCTTTGGCAACCGAAGCATCGGTGGTGCCCTTGGTGGTATCGGGGCCGTAGTAGTTCGGCTTGGTGTCGCTGCCCTTTACGATTTTGCCGTAGTCGGCGCTGGATTCATCGGTGTTGATGGTGGTGCCGTACAGGCGCTCATAGCCACTGGGGGCGTCTTCACGCAGCATGTACACATAGCTGTATCCCGCAGAATCGTACTTCGCAAGGGTGGTACCCGTAGCAGCAAGCTGCTCCTGCAACTTCGCACCCAGGTCAATGCCATCAGAACCCGCAGCTTGGTTTTCCTCGGCCGAGATGGTGAACTCAATGAACGCGCTGTTGTCGGCAGTTTTCACCATCGAGGCGGTGCCGTAGTCGCCATTGCCGTTGTCCACGAAACGCCACAGCGTATAGGTAGTTGCGGGGCGCGCGCTGGCATCATCGTCGGCCCACTTCTTCGTGGCAGTGTACTTCGTAGTGCCCGAATGCGTTAAGTAAATAGTACCGCCTTCGTAAACCGCGCTCACGTCGGAGCCGTGGTTGGTGCCAGCGGAATTGTCGTAGCGAATTTGGAAGTAATCAACGTAGTCGGGGTCGGGGTCCTGGTCTTCAGCCTGCTGCGTGTAGCTGTATTCCATAGGCGTGCCATCGGGGTAGAAAGCGGGCGCGGTTACCTCAATGGTGCCCGTAGAGTGCGGAGCGCTGTCGCTCCAGCTACCCGTAAAGTAGCCATCTTTATAAAAACGCGTGAAATAATCGCCATTCAGGTTGTAGTAGAAATCACCGATGTGCACGGTAAAGGTTTGATAGTTCGGCTTCTGCATGAAGAAATCCATGAAGCTGAACGTATCGTCGATGCCTTCGCCAAAGCTGTACTTTACCGTGAACTTCTGGGTGGCCAGCAGCGAAAGTACTTCTTCCTGGTACTCATTAATGTACTTGCCAGCTTCCTGGTCGGCCGTCTTCAGCGAAGATTTCGGGCTAACGATGTACTGGGCCTTGCCATCGGCGCCAGGGTAGATCTTGGAACTTTCAGCAATTGCCGTGCTGGTAGTGGAGTCGTAGTCGTGCTTGATGTAGTAGGTAACCGTTTTGGTGTCAACGTCTTCCCAAACTTCGGTTTCCTTGCCCGTTTCCTCATCAACATCGATGCGTTTAAGTTCCTTGGTGGTAATGGTGAGCGGAAGCTCGTTGGTGGAGCTTACCGTGTAGTCGTTGGTGGCGCTTTGGGTAATGCTCAGCAGCGTGCCCGTGGAAGGCGTAAGCGACTCAATGCCCAGGTCGGCCTTGGCTTCGTCGGTAAGGTTAACGCCATCGGTGGTAAGAGTCTTCTTCGTAGCGCCGCCGTCGAGCGAGTAATACAGACGGTACTCATTGCCAGCCTGCAAGGTTGCCACGCTCGGGCGCACCTCGGCGTTGTTGTCCGCCCAATGGGTTACGAACTGCTGAGCAGAAGTTTTACCGCTCTGTACCTTCTTCTGGTCGCCAATTTGCGAGCCCGTGGACTCTTCAGCGGCGGTTTGAATTGCGGCAGCTTCACCTACCAGGCCAAGGGCGCTGGCAACATCGCGCTTGGCGGGAATAGTGAGCTTAGCGTCGTCGGCGTTTTTCTGGATGGTCCAGTTAAGCGTGGACTCTTCATCCTTAACCAGGTAGGAAGAAACCAGAACATCCAAGTCGATTACCGCATCAACGGAAGATGCAGCGGTTTTAGGAGCATTGAGCTTTACCGTGATGGAACCTTCGCTTACCACGGCATAGCCAATAACGTTGGTAGAAGCCTTGCCCGTTTCGGCATCGATGGAGTACACGTTGGCGCGGAGTTCGTTTTCGGCGGTAACCACGTTGCTGGATTCGGTATTTGCGGCTATACCGTTGGGCAGCGTTACCTTGAAGTTGTCGCCTTCAACAATAGTGTTGGCGGAATCGGCTGCGGTGCCTGCGGCGGAAGCATCGCGGCCGTTACCTGCGGCAACGTTGAGCGTTGCCTTGATGTTCAGCTTAGCGTCCAGCTTGCTGGGAAGCGTAACGCTGGCAACATCCTGGGAAGCGGCGCCAACCGTTGCGGCATCGGTGGTGCCTTCCGCGGTTGCGGCGGCAATCTTCTTTGCCTGTGCAGCAAGGGAATCGGCAAAGTCCAAGCCATCGGTGGAAAGCTTCAGGTTATCCTTGAGCTCGGTCCAATCCTTGGCTTCAGCCTGCTGGCTGCTTTGCTCGGAGGTATTAGTGTTTTCGCTAGCGGTAGAACCAGACTGGGCTGCGCTCGAAGCAGAAGTGCCGCTTTGCTGGCTGCTTGCGGAAGCGTTGTTCGACTGGTCGCCCGCCGAAGCAGCGTCGGAGCCTTCACCGTCCGTGCCCGCAGATTGCTGCTCGCCCTTCCCAGACGAGCCACTGCTATCTTCGCTGACGGTGTTGAGCTGCTGTTGCTGCTGGTCAACCGTAGTATTGCCATCCAAACCTTCAGCAATGGCGGACGTTACGCCACTGGTGAAGAACATCTGGAAGCAAAGCACGAACGCCATAAAGCAGCGAAACACTTTGCCCTGGAGCGGGTTCTTCTTCATTTGTTCTCCTTAGCCGCATTTGCCGAAACGTCAAACCATTTCAGCCAGTGCAAAAGCACTTTTTAATCCAAATTCCAATTATGTCACCGTTACCCCCCCCTAGTACACAAACATCAGTTGCGAAATGATTAAAATTTATGAGAACGACCTGCCCTAATGCTGGCAGAAAAGGGCCGAAAGGGCACCCTTAGCGCACCACACCCCAAAAGCATTGCCTGTCCACCCCACCCAAAGCAAGATTCGCGCAAATGAAGAATAGAGGGGAACCGTTCAAGAACACGCAATCTACCTGCGGCTTGCCATTTTGCAAATCCAATCCAAGCAGGCTCTCCAACCCGCCACACTGCTTAGGATTACGCCAACCTGCAAACTAAATTTGGAGAGACTTGGATTTGTGCTACATTCGATATGATTTATATGTCATATCGAATCGAGGGACCATGCGCGACATTCTCTTTGAACTGCAAGATTTGCGCAGACTATCCTGGTCGGAAAAGGCAAACACATCGGGTACGGGCGGTTGCTTCTTGAAATCTCGCGAAGAAACTGGCGCGGGCACCTGGTACTACAAACTTTCCTGCTACGACAGCTACCGCGGAGTATACGGCCACGAATGCGTAAACGAGGTAGTAGCCAGTCGGCTAATGAGCGCGCTCGGAATACCCCACCTTGAATACCGCTTGGTCCATGCCCTAGTGAATATCGATGGCGCCGAAACAGAAACCTGGCTGAACCGCTCGAAAAGCTTTCGGGCTACAGGCGAACGCAAGCAGGCGCTGGACACCTTCTATGACCTGCACAAGCAAGAAGGCGAAAGCCCTTTGGAGCTTTGCGATCGCTATGGCTGGGGAACCCAGATTCGCCAAATGATGCTCGTTGATTACCTCATAGCAAACCGCGACAGGCACGGAGCGAACATCGAGGTATTGCGAGGCCGCAATGGTTCATTGCGCCTGGCGCCCATCTTCGACAACGGCCTTTCTTTCGTTTTCTCATGCTACGGCGACGAAAGCAGGGTAAGCAATTTCAATGCGTTGGCCGACGTGAACGCCAACAATTACCTTGGCACGAAATCGCTTTCCGAAAACCTAGAGCGCTTTGTTGCGGGCTGCATCGATATGCCCAAGCTTACAAACTCCGCCATCGATGCCATATTCCTGGGACTCGAGCGCACGCTCCCTGAAACGCACCTGGCAAAAATGAAGGAAATGATTATCAAGAGGTGGCAGCGCTATGAAGCTTTATGACATCATCGACGGCTCACGCAGAGATGCAAAACCCTGCGCACGGCTAAGCTATGAGCCAGACACCGACGCAGTAGAAATTCGCATCGCGTCTGATGCCGGCGAAAACGATGTGCCCATGTTGCTAGACGCTTTCGTAGCCCGCGGGCAGCGCAAAGTGAAAGGCAGCTGGGCAAAACGTTGGGTTGCCGAGCGAACGGTTCCGGCAAGCAGGCAAAACCTCGGCGAAGTGCTAAAGGCACATAACCTGGAATTCTACGATGCCTTCAAGCTCTTTGAAGACGCCGAGGGAAAATGCTCGCAGGACGACTTCTACATCAGGAGCGTGTCAAACGAACAGGGACAAAGCCTGCAACTGCAAACAAATTTGGCTCAAGAAGTTGGCAGCCAGCTGCGTGCCGCAAGGCTGAAAGCCGGGCTTACTCAAATGGAGTTGGCACAGAGGGCAGGCGTAGGGCAAGCAGTAATAAGCCGGCTGGAAAGCGGGCAGGGCAACCCCACGGTAGCGCTGGTGGCAGATATCGCCCGCGGCCTTTCGGTTGAGCCCAGCTTTGCCTTGAGTCAAACGCCAAAACCCGATTCGGCAGCAGGCACCTCAACCAGGGGAACGCGCATTTAGCTTTCGGCCAGCAGGTCTTCTATGAAGCCCACTTTGTAGTCTTTGAACACAACGGTGTCGCCTTCTTGGGTGGCGTCCAAATCCACCTTGGCACGGATGGCGAAATCGTTGGCTTCGTCTGGGTCATGGAAGGTTTGCTGCACCAGCCATTCGTGGGCAGTTTCCTCTTCAGCGGTATCCACCATCAAGAACGCATTGGAGCGGGCATCGGCATCGGTGAGCACTTCTTCATGCTCTTCGTAGTAGGCATCCAAGGCATTGCGCCACTTATGCGCATTGAACGAATGCTCGGCATCCAGCTCGCCCAGAGCCTCGGAATCGTCTTTGGCGGCCAGCTGCACACGGCGGAACAGCGCATTGCGCACCAGAACGGTTAAGCCACGGCGGTCGTGCACCACGGCTTCCTTAGCCGCGGGCGGGCGTTCGTCAAGCTCTTGTCCAGCCTGCTCCCATTCGTCCACCAAGCTGGAGTCAACGCTGCGAACCACCAAGCCCAGCCAGGCAATGATGTCTTCCATTTCCTCGCTGCGCTTGTCGAAGGGCAGGGTGCGGTCCAACGCACGGTACGCCTCGGAAAGGTAACGCAGCAGTGCGCCTTCGTAGCGCATAATGCCCAAGCTCTGGATGTAGCCCTTGAAGTCGGCCGCCTGCTCCAGCATGTCGCGCAGTACCGACTTCGGGCGCACGTAGTAATCGCGCGCCCAGGGCACCTCTTCGCAATACTTGCCAAACGCGGCAAACAGCAGCTCGCGCAGCGGGCGCGGGTAGGTTACCTCGGCAATGCGGTCCATGCGCTCGTCGTAATCCACACCATCGGCCTTCATAGCGGCAATGGCCGCGGCCTTGGCCTTGCGCTCTTGAGCGCGCAGAACCTGGCGCGGGTCTTCCAGGGTAGATTCCACCATGGAAATAACGTCGAAGGTGTAGGTTTCGCTTTCGGGGTCAAGCAGTTCTAGCGCTGCCAGCAAAAAGGGCGAAAGAGGCTGGTCAAGAGCGAAATCTTCAGGCAGGTCCATTGTTACGTAGTAATCGGGTGTGCCATCTTCCAGCTCTTCTATTTCCACTACGCCGGCATCAATAAGAGTTTTGAACACTTCGCTGGCGCGCACCTTCAGCTTCAGCTTTTCTTCCGGCGTTTGCAGCGAATCGTCAATAAGCTCGTCCACACGGGCGCGGGCATTGCCGCCCTGCTCCACTTCGGCCAAAACCATGGAATGGGTAATGCGCATGCGCGGCGTTAAGGTTTCGGGGGCGGCGGCAATAAGTTTGTTGAAGGTGTCTTCGTTCCACACCACAAAGCCCTCGGGCGGTTTCTTGCGCTTTACCTTGCGGCGCTTCTTCGGGTCATCGCCAGCCTTGGCCAAAAGCTTTGCATTTTCGATTTCATGCTCGGGCGCCAGCGCCACTACCATGCCGCTGGTATCGAACCCGCTGCGGCCCGCGCGGCCCGCAATCTGATGGAACTCGCGGCTGCGCAGGCGGCGCATCTTATGGCCGTCGAACTTGGTAAGCTGCGTTAGCACCACGGTGTGGATGGGCACGTTGATGCCAACGCCCAGCGTGTCGGTGCCGCAGATTACCGGCAGCAAACCCTGCTGGGCCAGCTTTTCCACCAGCAAGCGGTAGCGTGGCAACATGCCCGCATGGTGCACACCAATGCCGCTCAGCAGCAGGCGCTTCAGCGTTTTGCCGAACTGCGTGGTGAACTTGCCCTGGCCAAGTGTTGCTTTTATGCGCTCGCGCTGTTCTTTGCTGGTAACGCCGAAATTGGAAAGCGCCTGCGCACTGGCAAGAGCAGCGTCTTGCGAAAAGTGCACAATGTACAGCGGGCCTTCTTCATTGCGAAGCGCCAGCTCAACCGTACCTTCCAGCGACATAAGCTCGTATTTGTACTCCAGCGGCACCGGGCGCGGGGCATCGGCGATAACGCTCACCGTGTTGGCGGTTTTCGCCTCCAGCGCTTCGGCAATGGCGGTTACATCGCCCAGCGTGGCGCTCATAAGAAGGAACTGGGTATGCGGCAGCGTTAGCAGCGGCACCTGCCAGGCCCAACCACGGTCGGGGTCGGCATAGAAGTGAAATTCGTCCATTGCCACACAGCCCACGTCCGACCATTCGCCTTCGCGCAGCGCCTGGTTTGCCAGAATCTCCGCCGTGCAGCAGATGATGGGCGCCTGCGGGTTAATCTGCGAATCGCCCGTAATCATGCCCACGTTTTCGCGGCCCAGCATGTTCACCAGGCCAAAGAACTTTTCACTCACCAGGGCTTTGATGGGCGCGGTATAGAACGCGCGCTTGCCCTGGCACAGCGCCATGAACATCATGCCAATGGCCACCATGCTCTTGCCCGAGCCCGTGGGCGTGCCAAGAATCACGTGGTCGCCCACCATAAGGCTCATAAGCGCTTCGTCCTGATGGGGCCACAGCTCCACTTCGCGCTCGGCCAGCCAGTCGTAAAACTTTTCCAGCGCCTCTTCGGCGGTAAGCTCCGGCTGGCCTTCCTGGCGCCACGCGGGCGCAAGCTTGCCCAGCGAGCCAAAATCGGCATCGCTTTCGGCAAGCTCTTCGGCAAGTTCTTCGTTTTCGAATTCAGCAGAGTGCACGGCGTTCCTTCGCGTTTAGATGAATTGCAGCAGTTCAACGGGGGCGTTTATAAGCACATCGGGCTTGCCGCCCTTCAGGGTTTCGAGCGGCTGATAGCCCCAAGTGCAGCCCACGGCCAGCATGCCCGCGTTGTGCGCGGCTTGCAAGTCGCTGGCAGAATCGCCGAAGTAGGCGCAGCGGGCAGGGTCCAACCCCATTTCCTTGGCGCACAGCAACAAACCATCGGGCTCGGGCTTGCGCGGAATGCTGGGGCCTTCGCCGTGCGAAGCGTCGAACAGGCCTGGAAAGAAGCGCGCTTCCACATCGCGCACGCCTGCATCGAACTTGTTGGACATAATGCCCAGCTTCTTGCCGGCGGCCTTCAGCTGCTTCAAGGTTTCGGTCATCCCCTCGAATTCACGCGTAAGGTTAATACCAATTTTTTGGTACTGGTCTTTGAAGTTGGCATACACATGCCGTACCTGCTGCTCGGTGGCAGCGGCGGGCACGGCAAGGCGTGCCAAGGCCAAAGCGCCATTGCCAACATAGGTAAGCACCTGCTCTTGCGAATGCGTAGGAAATCCTTCCAGCTCAAGGGCTTTGTTTATAACCACGGTAAGGTCGGGCAGCGTATGCAGCAGCGTACCGTCCATATCGAAGATGAAGCCATCCAATTCAGGCTTTTCGCCTTCGGCGCCAAACGTCATTGCGCATGCTCCTTACTGCCAGCTGCGCGGCTGGCTACGCATAAAAGAAACGGGCCTGCCCCTGCAAGCCCGTTGCCAAGAGTTTGTATTAAGCCTACAGCATAGGCAGGAAGCGCGTTACCTGCATAAGCCACAAAACCAGAAGCACCAACGCCGCTTTCCAGATAACCGAAACCGGTCGGGCGAAGATAATTGCACGCACGCCCGGCTTTGGCACTGGGGCAGGCGAGAGCGAAAAAGGGGCGTCGCTTGCAGAAGCGTTGGACTGGGCAGCATTGGATTTGGCGGGAGCAACTTCGGCGGCTTCGGAAGCTTCGGCAACAGCGCCCGCAGCTGCCGTCTGCCCAACCGCAGCGGAAACTCCCGTGGGAATCGCAGTGGTTGCAGCGGCGGCATCCTTCGCAGCGCACTCCCTTTCTGCGGTCTTTGCGCTTGCAGCCTTTGCCTCGGCGGCGGCCGCAGCGGCCACCAGCGCATCGGCACGCAGCTCCAAGCCGCAGGTGACATTCTTTTGCGGGCAAACCTCGGCGCACTGGCCGCACATTATGCATTCACCAGCCAGCAAACCGCCCTTGGGTTCAACGCCCACTGGGCACTGCTTCTGGCAGGCCTGGCAATTCTTGCGGCACTTGGGGCGTTCGCGGCGCATGCGGCCAGTGGGCAGCGTGGGCAAAATGCTGTAAATTGCGCCCAACGGGCACAGGAATTCGCAGAAGAAGCGCTCCTTCACCAACATGCCCAGCACGCACAGCACCAGCAACCCCACGCCAACCGCGGTGACGTTGGAAACCGAAAGGTTGGAAAGTTTGCCGAACACTGTCCACGGGCTGTTGGAGTTGATGGCGGTGTAGGCGCCCAGAAGCACTGCCACGCAAATGCCAATAAGCACGGCGTACTTCACAAAGCGCAGCGCGAACTCCAGTTTTGCGGGCAAGGGGCCGCGCTTGATGCCCAGTTTCTTGCAAATTGCGTTGCCTGCCGCATACACGGCATCGCCCAACAGGCCAAAGCTGCACACGTACCCGCAGAAGAAGCGGCCCAGCACCACGGCAATAACCAGCATTATTACCAGGAAGATGGTGAAGGTCATTACCTCGAAGTCGTAGCCGCGATGTGTGTTCATAACGTTCACTTGCATAAGCAGCGTTTTCAAACCCATGAATGCCGTGGCAAACGAAGAGGGAGCCAGCAGGAAGAACGCGCCTTGCACGCACCAGCGCTGGCGACGGGTAAGCTTCGCCTTTTCGGCGCGGGAGCTGGCAGCCATCCACTTGCACGCCATCCAAATAGCCAGGCCGAACAAAATCACGGCCAGCGCAATCATGCCGCCGCTGAACCAAATGCTGTTGGTAATGGCCACGCTGCCATTGCCCGAGCAAGCATCCTTCACCGCAGAAAGAATGCCGCGGGAAGAAAACGTAACGCCCGAAACAACGTCAACATCGGCGCTCTGGTACTGAATGATGTTGGCAATGAGCTTTTCGGCGCGAGTAACATAGGCCGCATCATCGGCGTGGGAAACGATGGTTACATCGGTAATCTTGCCGCTGGCAACCGTTACCGCAACGGTGATGGTGCTCTGATAGCCTTCGCCGCTGCCGTAGTACACGCCATCGGAAAGGTCTTTGGCTATTTCGCCCATCTGGGTTTCCTGACTGCTGTTGCCCTGCGCACGCTGCAAGCGCGTATCGGCGAATGCCGGGGAAGCCAGTCCCACCACCAATAGAAGCGAAAATGCCAGGCAGAATAGCGCAGCCGCAAAGCGACGTGCAGCCCCAGCATGAAGACCATCGAAATTGCTCATATCCAATACCTCTGCTTTGCCTTAAGGCCAGCCGCTTTAAGAAAGCCGACCCTGGTTAACGGTAAACGTTGTGTCGGCGAATGCCGCCGCCGACATGCGATGGCTCACCACCACCATGGTTTTGCCCTGGCGCGAATCCAGCAGCGCCTGCAGCACCGCCGCTTCGTTCAGGCAGTCCAAGTTGCTGGTAGGCTCGTCCAGCAGCAAAAACGGCGCGTCGTACAGGAACACGCGCGCCAAGCCCATTCGCTGGCGCTCACCTTCGGAAAGGCCCTCGCCAATTTCGCCAAGCGGGGTTTCAAGACCCTTGGGCAGGCGATCCACCAAGCTGGTAAGCGATGCCTGCTCAACCGCGCGGTTTACCTGCTCTTCGGTGGCATCGGGGCAAACGAACGTTATGTTTTCGCGGACGGTGCCGCTGAACAGGTGCGTTGTTTGCGTCATGGATGCTTCCAGGTTGCGCAGCGCGGTTGTTTTGATTTCATGCACCTCGTGCCCTGAAACCTCAACACTGCCCGCCTTGGCATCCCATACGCGCATAAGCAGCTTCAAAAACGTGCTCTTGCCCGCGCCACTAGGACCGGCAACATGCACGATTTCGCCCGGCTGAATTTGGAAGTTGAAGTTGGAAAGGATGGTTTCGCTGCCATAGGCGAATTCCACATCCTGCAGCTGCGCGCCCATGAACTGCCTGGGCTCGGCGCCTTCGGCGACTTCCAGCGTTTCGGGTTTTTCATCCAGGAAGTCCAGCACGCGCTCGCCCGAAGCAAACACCTGGTGCAGCGAAGAACCCAACAGCGCAACCGCACGCACCGGGTCGAACGAAACCGCAAACGCAACCACGCACACGGCAGCTGCAGCGCCTGCCAGCACGCCCTGCCCCACCAAGCTGTAGGCAATGTAGGTGTACGCCAGGCAAAACGCCAACATAAGCGCGTCGGACACTGCATTGGAAATTGCGCTGCGACGCGCAAGCTTTACCTCGTTGGCGGCCAGCGCGCCCATGCGCCCGCCCAGCTCCTCGCGGCGCAGGTCGGTTGCGCCATAGCGCAGCGTATCGGAAAGACCCATAAGGCTTTCGTACATAAACGAACCGAAGCGCACCGAGCGCGCCTTTGTTTCGCGGCCCAAGTTGTTGGTCCAAGCGCTCAGGGCCAAAGGCAGCGCCACGCCAATAACGGCAAAGCCCACCAGCGCCAACACGCCCAACAGCACGCTCTGCGTGCAAATGCCCACTGCCACAGCAACCGAAACAATGCAGGCCACTGCCACTGGGCTGATGGTATGCGCATAGAACACTTCCAGCAGCTCAATATCGCTGGTAAGAAGCGAAATCAGGTCGCCCGTATCGCGCGCCTCCAAACGTGCCGGGGCAAGGGTGCGCATATGCTTGAACACCTTGGAACGAATAACCGCCAAGGTTTGGAAGGTTTGGTCGTGGCTCACCAGGCGCTCGCCATAACGCAAGAACCCGCGAACAACGCCGCACACGCCCACCACCACAGCAGCAATGCCAATGTTCCACGTGAAGCAATTTGCAGAAACGCCTAGCATGCCAACCACGCCCACCACCGTCATAAGTATGGCGGCGGCAAAGCCCAACGAAGCCAGCACCGTGGCCGTGCTCACCAAAGCCCAAAGCTCGCCGCACAGGCCCATAAGCCCGCGCATCACGTTGAAGGGCGAACGGCCCTTTGCTCCCGCGGCGGCCGTGGCAACATCAACCCCCTGGGTAGAAGCTTCGTCTTCTTCGCTGCCAGCCACTTCGGCAACCTGGTCCGAAAAGTTATTCAAAGGAATATCGGCCGGGTGGCCAGCAGGCATGCCCGAAGGGCCGTTTTCCACCAGCGCACGGATCTTGGCGCCCTTCATCACCGAACGTGTGGCGGCGGCAATGCTGGGCGGCATCTTCTCAAGCGCTTCGCGCATAGCCTCGGGCACATCGGAATCGTCAACATCGCCATCGGCCTTATCGTAAGAAGCGCGCACTTCTTCCGCCTTGCGTGCAAGCCCCTCCATGCGCTCTTGCTGTTGCCACAGGCGGCCATAGGCTCCTTGCCCCAAGGCCATTTCGCCGTGGGTGCCCTGCTCGGCAAGCACGCCATGCTCCAGCACGGCAATGTTATCGGCCCAAACCAACGCGCCCAAACGATGCGAAATAACAATGACGGTCTTTTCCAGCGAAAGCCGCTGAATACAGGTAAGTATGTCGCGCTCGCTATCAGCATCCACATTGGAAGTGGCTTCGTCGA
>CAZQWR010000041.1:0-13001 GCA_964597085.1 uncultured Cryptobacterium sp. | reverse complement strand
CAAGGATGTCGTTGATAAGGCTGAGCAGGTGCGTACTGGAAGTGCTGATTTTGCCTAGGTAGTCTTCAACCTGTTCGGGGTTATCCAAATGGGTTTGCGCAAGAGCCGTGAAGCCTATGATGGCGTTCATAGGCGTGCGGATGTCGTGGCTCATGCTGTTCAGGAAGGTGGTTTTCGCCTTGTTGGCCTGCTGCGCCGCAGCCAGCGCTTCTTCCAGGATTTTCTTCTGCTTCGTTTCGGCCCTTACCAGGTCGTCGACGTACCTGAAGCCAACGGCAACCAGATCGGTGCCCTCTACGGATACGTATCGCATCTGCAGGTAATGCACCTCATCGTTTACGAACGCACGGTAGGGGATGGAAAAATCGGTGTTGGTTTCGATTTCCTTCAAAACATTGCCAAGCTCGGTTTTGTCCAGCATCAGCTCAACGTCGGGCTCATAGACTCTGACTTCGATGTACTTGCGGATGAAAAGCGAGTAATCGAACCACGTGCCGGCGTACTTTTCGATGCCTTTTACGTTGAAGTTTTCCGCTTTGATGGTTTTGGCGCGGTTCTTCTTCGGCTGCACCAAAAAGACGTTGCTGTAGTCGCGGCTCAAGGCGTCCGTGATTGCCATGGCATCCCTGAGCTCTGTTTGCGCTTCCAGCAGCTCTTCCTTATCGTGCTGAGCCGCCGCCAAAGCTTGCGAAAGGCGTTCCTGCTGCTCCTTTTCGCTTTTTACGATGTCGTCGACGATCTTGAAGCCGGCAACGATGCTGTTTGTGCCTTCGATTTTCCTGAAATCGTATTGGTAATAGTGGTAAGCGTCGCCGTCTAGGCTTTGATAGGTGCCGGTGAATTCGTTTTGCATGGCGAATATCTTGTTAAGATTCGCCATGTTCAGCTCTTCTTTGATGCGTTCCTTGTCGTCTGGGTGAACGTTCTCGCGCGCCCAGCGGTCAACTACGTTATCGAAGAAGAAAACCTGGTCGCCTACATCCTTTACGGCTTTTACCTTGTAGTCGTCTGCGAGCTTAACAACCCTTGTTGCGCCATCATCGAGGTTTGCAACGTAGACGTTTCTGTAGCTGCTGGCCAGCGTGTTCACGATAGCTTGTTGTTCATCCACTTCTTTGCGGTGGGCTTCTTCGCGAGCGTTGTTTTCTTCGATGATGTCATCGATGTTCTGGAAGCCGGCAATGATGGATTGGGTGTTGCCCAAACGGGCGCAGTTGTACTGGTAGTGGTGGGTTTCGCCGTCCACCAAGGCACGGTAGTTGCCGGTGCTCTCGTTTCGCTTGGCGAATACGGTTCGAAGCGCTTCGAGACTGATCCTGCTGTGCAGCATTTCTTGGTCTTCGGGGTGAACTCGGTCGGAAATATACTGTTTCAGAATTTCGGGATACTCGAAGGGTTTTTGGTTTTCCTTGTTCAGGCCTTCGGTTACGTAGCCATCGAGCTTCAGGATCCTGGCCGACCCGTCTTCTAGGCTGATAAGGAAGATGTTGAGGAAGTTGCGTGCCAGCACATTGAATGCGCCTTGCAGCTCTTCGATCTGCTTTTCTATTGCGTTGGACGTGCTAGCGTTTCGTGTTTGAGCTTCGCTTGAGCCGTTTTGGTTAGCCAAGATTGTTACCCCCCCGCAAAAATCAGCGTTGCCGAGCTTTGCGGACGAATTTTTGGTTTACCAAGTTATTTTATGTGATAGCGGCTGTTCAGCGGTATTAAATTCGCGTTGAAACGCTTTAGCTCAAGGAGCTTAACGTTTGCGCGTGCGCTTCAGGATGCTCACTGTTTCAACGTGGAAGGTTTGCGGGAACAAATCTACTGGCGTGGCACGCACCAGCTCGTAGCCCACGTTGGCGAAGCGGGCAATGTCGCGCGCCCAAGTTGCCGGGTCGCAGCTTACGTATGCCACGCGGTTTGCTTTGCTTGCGGCAATGCTTTCGGCAACGCCTTTGGCAAGCCCGGCGCGCGGCGGGTCTACCACAAGAGCATCCAAATGGCCCAGGGTAAGCAGCTCGCGCGCGCTGTCGCCGCCGATAACCTCTATTTCGCCGTCGATGCCTTCCATGTTGCGGCGCAAATCGCGCACGGAAGAAGCCGCCGATTCCACGGCGAACACGTAGTCGGCGCGCTGGGCCAGCGGCAGGGTGAAGGTACCGGCACCGCAGTACAGGTCGGCCACCACCGATTCGGGGCCAATTTCAAGGCCGTCTATTACCAGCTCGATCATCTTTTCGGCCTGAGCCGTGTTTACCTGGAAGAAGCTGGGGGCGCTTACGCGGTACTCGTTTTCGAGCAGGGTTTCGCCCCAGTTGCCGCGGCCGTAGAGCACTTCCACCTTCTTAACCTTGCGCGCTTTTCCCTGCTCGGCCATAACGCGCACAATGCTGGTGCACTTCAGCGCGCTGGCAATGGTGTCGGCGGCTATTTTGCGCGGGAAGCCGCTCGGTGCCGTCCATAGTGCCACCTCGGTTTCGCGGGTGCGCACGCTACGGCGCACGCCAACACGGAATATGCCCAGGTCGTCGTGACCTTGCAAGTAAGAAAGGGCGCCGCGCAATGCGCCGGGGGCCTTTTCGATGCCCTTTGCGCCCAGCGGGCAGGTTTTGGGCGCGGCGGCAAGCTTGCCACCTTGCTCGTGGAAGCCCAGCTGAAACAGCCCGCGCGCATCGCGGCCCGCGGCAAGCTCAAGCTTGTTGCGGTAGCCCAGTTGGCGCTTGGAGCCTACGCACGGCGCCACCAGTTCTTCGGCGCGCTCGCGGGCAACGCCGCCGATCTTCGAAAGCTGACTTACCACGTTTGCGCGTTTGGCTTCTAGCTGAGCCTCGTAGGAAAGGTGCATCCAGGGGCAGCCGCCGCAGACGCCGGCGAAAGGACATGCGGGTTGGGTGCGCAAGGGGCTTGCTTCAACAAGGTTGGCCACCTTGCCTTCACGAAAGCCCTTGGTTTCGCGCGTTATTTCCACATCGGCAACATCGCCGGGTGCGGCGCCTGCAACGAACACAACCTTGCCGTCTTCTGCACGGCCAACTGCGTTTGGTCCGTACGTCATGCCGGTTATGTGAATGCGCTTCATGGCCTGTCCTTTAGTTTTCATGGGGAAAAAGAGATGTTGCTAATCATAACGTATAATATCGGCAGTTGTGCCCTCTTAGCTCAGGGGATAGAGCGTCTGCCTCCGGAGCAGAAAGCCGCAGGTTCGAATCCTGTAGAGGGCACCATCTTACGAACATTAAGCAGATAGGGGATACCATGGCAATGTATACGCCTGAATATAAGCCCAACGGCAACGAAGTGGCTGTAATCAAAACCTCTAAGGGCGATATCCGCGTAGAGCTCGCCGGTAACGATGCCCCCATTCACGTGGGCAATTTCGTTGAGCTGGCTCAGAAGGGCTTCTACGACGACCTGAAGTTCCACCGCTATGTGCCTGATTTTGTTATCCAGGGCGGTTGCCCCAACACTCGCCTGCTCGATTCCGAGCAGGTAAAGGCTGCCGAAGGCAACCCGTTCGCGGGCCTTGGCACCGGCGGCCCGGGCTACTCCATCCACGAGGAGTACACCACCAACCCCAACAACAAGCACCTCGACGGCACGCTGGCCATGGCCCGTTCGCAGGATCCGAATTCCGCTGGTTCCCAGTTCTACCTTTGCCTGGGCGCCCAGCCTTTCCTGGATTCCGGTTACACCGTGTTCGGCCAAACCGTTGAAGGCCTCGACGTGGTAAAGAGCCTGCGCGTGGGCGATGTTATTGAAACCATCGTTATCGAGGGCGCTAACTAACCTGCCGCGTCTTGGCAACCTGGCGCATCCGCGCCGAATTTCAGAGCATCCGCCTTCAGCCTCGGTGCTAAAGGAGCAAGGATGCCAGAGAGGACCGAACTTTATATGAACAACGAGACTTTCCAGCTTGCGCGCAGCGCCTACGTTTCCAAAACGTACGACGTTGCCCTGCAGAAGTTCACTGAATGCCTCGAAGACACCTCTGTTGAAAAGGCCCCTGGTGAGCTTGGCCTGCTGTATCACCAGATTGGCAACTGCTTGGTAAAGCTGAACGACCCGAACGAGGCCATCCACGCTTATTCTCAGGCAATGGTTGATACCGCATATGATGCATCGGGCTCGGTAAGCTACAACCTGGGTATGGTTTATGCTTCCCAGGGCGATTTTGAAGATGCGGTAACCAACTTCACTGCCGCCACGCAGGATACGCGTTACCCCACGCCTTACAAGGCCTACACCGGCCTGGGCAATTCCTTGCTCAAGCTGGGCAAATCGGCTGAAGCCGGTGCGGCATTCCGCTCTGCTGCTTTGGACGAGATGAACCCCGACCCAACCAAGGCGCTGCTCAACCTGGGTGTTTGCTTCATGGCGCTCGATCGACCTATGGACGCTATCGCTTCCTACGAAAGCGCGCTTCAGTTCGACATGAAGCCGCAAACGCGCAACAAGCTGTTCGCCAACATGGGCCAGGCCTATGTTGCCGGTGGCAAGATGGAAAAGGCCGTTCGTGCCTTCGAATCTGCCCTGGCCGATAAATCCTATGTGTTCAACGATGCGGCCAATGTTGACTACCAGCGAGCTGTTGCCGCTGTGGCCGCCGGTAACACCGGCGAGGTAGAAGCCATTGCCGACGTTCCCTCCGTTCAGGCTGAGGTGCCGGTTCAAGCCGATGTTCCCAAGCAGAACGACCTTTCCGGCCTTGACGTTCCCGGCGATGGCGTGCCGCTGCAGGCTCGTCCGCTCGATCCTTCGGAAATGGGCACCATGCAGCTTTCCGAAACCAGCATCATGCGCGAAATCAAGGCGGCGGAGCAGGCAGGTAGCCAGTTCTTCCAGGACGCCGAGCAGGATTTCCAGGACTGGGGTCAGCCGCTGAAGAAGAAGCGTCGTCATCGCGGACTGAAGATCTTCCTCATCATCCTCATTCTTATCGTTATCGTAGTGGGCGGCGGCGCATTCGCTTATACCCAGGGTTACGGTATTCCTTCCCAGCAAGACCAGGTAACCGCCCTGTTCAACGATCCTTCTTCCGATGTGTACGCCGCCAGCGTCGACGATACCAAGAAGTCGCGCATCGCCGATTCGGTGGTTTCCGGCTCCTCGGTTGAATTTGTGGGTCAAACCAACAGCTTGGGCAGCGCTGAGGTGTACGTGAAGGCAACCACCCCGCAGGGTGGCGAGGTTCCGTATCAGGTTTCCCTGGTGCGCGATGGCTTGGGTTGGAAGGTTTCTGCGGTAGCGCTTTCCTTCACCAGCCAGCAGTAAACGGCGATTCAGGGGCCTTGAGCCTCCGAACATATATAAGTAAGCAACTTTCATTCGAAAGGAACGAAACATGGCAATCGAAAAGACCTACAGCATGATCAAGCCCGACGGCGTTCGCAACGGTCACATCGGTGAGATCGTCAACCGCTTCGAGCGTGCTGGCCTCAAGGTTGAGCGCCTTGAGATGGGCATGGTTACCCCCGAGCAGGCAGCTGCAAACTACGCTGAGCACGAGGGCAAGCCCTTCTACGACGGCCTTATTTCCTACATCACCTCCGGCCCGGTTGTGAAGATGGTTATCTCTGGCGAAGGCGCTGTTGCCAAGGTTCGCTCCCTCATGGGCGCAACCAACCCCGCAGAGGCTGCCCCTGGCACCATTCGCGGCGACTTCGGCCTGATCATGGACGAGAACGTTATCCACGGCTCCGACTCCACCGATTCTGCTGCTCGCGAGATTGGCATCTTCTTCAACTAGGAAGAACGCGCAATTTTGGAAGGGCTCCTGCGGGAGCCCTTTTTTCTACTCGCACCATATGTGATAACGCCGCGCGCCGGCCTGGCGCTCCGTTTTCGTGCGACTTGGAAGGCTCACGTACTTAGTGCGCTGCGTCTTCCAAGTCGCGCGAACCTGGGGCATCAGGCCGGTGCTCGCTGTTTTACTGGCGAACCTGTGATTCGTAGAAGAGTGGTTAATCCTTTGGGAGCGATGACGGCTTGCCATCTGGGGTTGAAAGGTTTGCATTCGTTATTTGTATGACGGGCTCGAGTTTGCTGGCCGTTGAATTCAACCCTCCGCGTGATGTGCCTGTGTAAGAAACGCGGGGCGTTATTTGGTGTGATAGAATCTGTGTTTACGTTTGGAGAAAATTGCTCAAAGGATGATGCATGTCTTTCCTTGATTTCATACAGAACGCCACTCAGTCGTCTTCGTACGACATGGCCATCGACCTTGGCACGGCTAACACGCTGGTTGCCATCACCGGTCAGGGCATCGTAATCAACGAGCCTTCCGTTGTTGCCATCGAGCGCAGCACGCACCGAGTTCTTGCCGTTGGCCATGAGGCTAAGAATATGATCAACCACACGCCCGACACCTTTTCTGCCGAGCATCCGCTGCACGACGGCGTTATTGCCGACTATGATGTAACCGAGGCTATGATCAGCGCTTTCATCAACAAGGCAGCTCCTCGCCGTTACCCCTGGCAGCCAAAGCCCCGCATCGTGGTTTGCATCCCGTGCGGTGCAACCTCTGTAGAAAAGCGTGCCGTGTTCGAGGCCACCATTCAGGCTGGTGCTCGTCAGGCATACCTCATCGAAGAGCCCATGGCAGCTGCTATGGGTGCCGACTTGCCGGTAACCGAACCCACTGGTTCCATGGTTGTTGACATCGGCGGTGGCACCACTGAAGTTGCCGTTATCTCTTTGGGCGGTATCGTAACTTCTTCTTCTCTGCGCCTTGCCGGCAACCGCTTGGACGAAGCCATTGCAACTCATTTGCGTGATCTTCTTGGAATCAAGATCGGCGAGCGCACTGCTGAAGTTATCAAGATTAAGATTGGCTCTATTCTTCCGTTCGAGGATGGTCGCGAGCGCGACATGATCATTTCCGGTCAGGACGTGCTTACCGAGCAGCCCAAGGAAGTTACCATCCAGTCCGAGGACGTGCGCGACGCATTGCAGGCCCCCATCGACGAGATGGTTGTCCATATCAAGGAAACGTTCAAGAAGACCAACCCCGACTTGGCCTCCGACATCATTTCCAACGGCATCTTGCTTACGGGTGGCGGCGGCCTGCTTTCCGGCTTGGACCGCTACTTCTCCCAGCAGCTTGAGATTCCGGTTTGGACAAGCGAAACGGCGCTTACCAACGTTGTTTCGGGTTGCCTGAAGGTTCTTGAAACCCCAACGGCGCTCAAGCAGATTCTTATGCGAACGAAGTAGGAGAACTATTCACGATATGGCCCTGAATATGAACGAAAAGAAGATCCCATTCGGCGGCCACCTCGGGGGAACGGGACTGCTGGCAATCTTGCTGGTGGTCTCGTTGGTTCTTGTTGTCGTTTATTCCCGCGAAGGCGATGAAGGCCCCTTGCATTCTATGCAGTCGGTAACCTCTGCGGTTTCTTCGCCGCTTACTTCTGTTGGTACGGCAACTGGCTCGTTGGCGGCTTCGGCCTCTACCTCCATCCAAGACCTTACGGCCGATGGGCAAACCATGAGCCAGCTTAAGGAAAGTAACGCAACGCTTGCGCAGATGGCGGTAGAGCTGGAAGAGTATCGCCAGGAGGCCACGCGCTTGGAACAGCTGCTCGGCTTGCATGATGCCTATGGCTTTTCTTCTATTTCTGCCCATGTAACGGGCTATTCCTCCGATTCGTACAACCGCGTTATCACCATTGATGCGGGCGAGTCTTCCGGCGCGAAGGCTGGCCTGCCCGTTATGGGCTCCACAGGCGTAGTTGGCCAGATTATTTCAACCACAACCTACACTTCCCAGGTGCGCTTGCTCAACGATGCGCAGAGCGGCGTTGCCGTTATGCTTCAGAATTCTCGTTCGGAGGGCATTCTGTATGGCTCGGTTGAGGGCACGCTTTATTTGAAGGGCGTGGACGAAAGCACGCAGATTCAAGAAGGCGAAGCGGTTATCACCACTGGTTTGGGCGGCGGCTACTTCCGCGGCTTGGTGGTTGGCGTGGTTTCCAAGGTGGAGCAGCGCCAGGGTGATGCCACGCGCACCATTGTTGTTTCGCCGAACGCTTCATTCAGCAATGTGAGCGAGGTCTTGGTTGTTCTGGGCATGGGCGGCGAAGCCGCGGCTTCGAGCGATACCAATACTGCCAACAACCTTATTAACTCGGTAAGCCCCAGTACGCTTTCCGGGTCTAATTCCTCTAGCTCCAGCTCTTCTTCCTCTACTGAAACCTCAACGAATGGAAGTGAGTCTTAAACTATGCGCGACTGGTTGCTTCCTCTTATCTTTTCGGCTGTGATTGTTGTTCTGCAGGTGGTGTTCGCCCCTATTTTATCGGTGGCGGCGGCAGTGCCCAGCTTCATTGTGGCCTTCGTTATGGTGCTTTCCGTTATGCGCCGCCCCGACACCACCTATGTGTATGCATTTGTGCTCGGTCTTATTGCCGACTTGCTTTCTCATACCCCGGTTGGCTTGAACGCCCTGCTTTTGCTGCTGGCAACGTTTTGTCTTTCGCGCATCTTCGAGGTGCTGGACGATTCCACGGCCGCCATGCCCATCATCGCCTTCGCGGGAACCATCTTTGTGTTCGAGCTGGTGTTCGCCATTGTGCTCATGATCTTCGGCTACCAGGGCTCCATCATTGACATGCTCATTCAGCGCGTGCTGCCTTCTACCGTTTTGAACACGGTAATTGCAGCGGTGCTGTTCCTCATCATGCGCCGCTTGCCGTTCGCCCAGCAGGTAAACGATGCTTGGCAGGTTCCCAACACCGGTCGTTTCCGATAGGCCGGTGAGCGCGCTGTGCTTTCAGCTATCTTAACAACCCTGTTTGCCCTTGTTGTTCTGGGCATCATCCTTGTTGTGGTGTTGCGCGTGCGTGCAAACGCCGCTTCTTCGCGTACGCGCGAGCGTATGCGTGTGCGCTCGGTTACTTCGGTGGGCATTGCCGCAGAAACGCCGAAGACTTCGCACAACGCGGCTCCTTCGGGCGCCTCTATGAACGGTGGACCGGTAAATAGCGAAGGCTTGCGTGACCGCTTTGTTGCGGTGGGCGTTTTGGCTGCCGGCGTGTTTGCCGCGCTTACGGCCAAGCTGTTCGGCCTGCAGGTTATCGATGCTGCTAGTTACAGCGAAGAAGCCAATGCCAATCAATACACTACAGTTGCCACGCCTGCGCCGCGCGGCATCATCTACGACCGCAATGGCATTGCCATGGTGAGCAACCGCCAGGTGCAAACCGTGCTTGCCGATGCCGATGTTGCAAAAAACTCCGATGTGCTTCTGCGCCTTTCCTCTTTGCTGGGCATTCCCTATGAAGTGGTTCGTGCGCGCATCCAGGACTCTTCTTCCGGCGCGCAGAGCCAGCGTGTGGTTGCCAGCGATGTGAAGCTGCGCGACATCGCCTTCATTTCCGAACATCGCGATGCATTCCCTGGCATTACCACGCAAATCCGTACCACGCGCACTTACCCGTATGGTGCCTTGGCGGCTCATGCTTTGGGGTATACCGGCACCGCTTCTTCTTCCGATTTGGAAAACGCTGCAGAAGGCCGCGACATCCAGTCGGGCGATGCGGTGGGCAAGAGCGGCATCGAGCAAACCTACGATTCCCTGCTTGCAGGCGACCATGGCCAGCGCGTGCTGGTTACCAACGCTTCGGGCGTTGTGCAGCAAGTGGTAAGCGAAACTTCGCCCAGCAAGGGCAACGATGTGTACCTCACCATCGATGCGAAGGTGCAGCATACCGCCGACCGTCTTCTTGCCGAAGCGGTTCACAACGGCACCGGTACTGCAGCTTCGTGCGTGTGCATCGATGTTGAAACGGGCGGCATCATTGCCATGGCAAGCTACCCAACCTATGAGCCCGAGCACTTCATCGGCGGCATTTCGCAGGATGCTTGGGACGCTTACCAAACCGAAGAATCGCATTACCCGCTCATGAACCGCACCATCGCCGGTACTTACCCGGCTGCTTCGTGCTTCAAGGCGTTCACCGGCTTGGCGGGCCTTACCTATGGCTTTGCCGACAAAAGCAAAACGTGGAATTGCGAAGGCTCGTGGACGGGCTTCGGCAGCGAATATGCCCAGAGCTGTTGGCAGAAGTCGGGCCATGGTACTCTGGGCCTGCGCGAGGGCATCGTGGTTTCCTGCGACGTTGTGTTCTATGAAATTGCGAAGAGCTTCTATGAAGCCCGCGCCTCCATCGGCGAAGAGGCCATGCAGGACTTCGTTAAGGAGTTCGGCTATTCCGCCGCTACCAATGTGGACCTTTCGGGCGAATCTTCGGGCCGTATCCCCACGCCTGCGTGGAAGAAGGAATACTTCAAGGATGTGCCCGAGGAAGCTCAGTGGCTGCCGGGCGACTATTCCAACATGGTTATTGGCCAGGGCTATGTTCTGGTTACGCCCATTCAGGTTGCCCGAGCCTATGCTGCCGTTGCCACCGGCAAGCTTCTGCGTCCGCACCTTTTGAAGGAAGCGCGCAATTCGCTGGGCGACACGGTGCTTTCCTTCGACACCGTTGAAGACTCAAAGCCCGATGTTACTGAGGCCAATCTTGAAATCATCCGCGATGCCCTGCATGGCGTGGCAACCGAAAACAGTGGCGTTTATTCGGCTCTGGGCTCGTACGAGTGGTCTGCCGCTGCCAAAACCGGTACGGCTGAGGTTGCCGGTAAGGAAGACATGGCGTGGTTTTCTATGTATGCGCCTTACGACAATCCCCGTTACGCCTTGTGCGTCTGTGTTGAGGAAGGCGGCTCCGGTGGTACGGTGGGTGCCCCTGTGGCTGCCCAGATCATGGACGCTGCAATCAAGTCCGAGGCAGGGGAGTACGAAGAGGATATGACGGCTATTGAAGGAACGGAGGTTGGTAGCAGTGCCTCAGATTAATGAGATCAATTCCCTGCATCAAACCGACCCCGCAGTGGCTCGCGCCATGAAACCGCGCCGGTTCAAGTATCTGAACCCGCCCTTCATCTTCTTCGCTGCCGTGCTGGTTATATACGGTCTTATCGTGCAACTTTCGGCCACTTCGGCCGACTCCGACTACAGCTTTGCCCGCCAGCTTTCGGGCGTTGTGGTGGGCTTGGTGCTGTTCGTGCTCATAACGCGCATGGATTATCACGCGCTTTCGGGCTATACCACCTTGTTCCTCATAATCAACGTGGTGCTGTTGCTTTCTCCTTTGCTGCCAGGCATCGGTGTTGAGGTAAATGGTGGCCGCTCGTGGATTAACCTGGGTATTCAATTGCAACCAGGCGAATTTGCCAAGGTGACGGTAGTGCTGCTGGCTGCTTCGGTGATGGCGCGCTACGGCGGCCGCTTGAGCGACTTGCGCGAGTACCTGAAGGCCCTTGTTATCATGGCCGTTCCGTTTGTGTGCGTAATGCTGCAACCCGACTTGGGCACCGGCTTGGTATACCTGATGATTGCCTTCTTCGCGCTTGTTATCGGCGGTGCCGATTGGCGTTTCTTGGTAGGTACCGTTGGTGTGCTTGTTGCCTTGGTTGCTGCCGTGCTCATCATCGACCCCATTGCCGACTCCATCGCCGGTAAAGACGTTCTTATCAAGGACTATCAGAAGTCGCGCTTGCTGGTATTCATGGACTCAAGCTACGACTCTTCGGGCGATGGCTACAACGTGCAGCAGGCTAAAATCGCCATTGGCAGTGGCGGCTTGCTGGGCAAGGGATTCATGAACGCAACCCAGTCTTCGCTGGGCTTTTTGCCTGAAGCCCCTACCGACTTCGTATTCTGCATCCTGGCTGAAGAGTTCGGCTTTGTTGGTGCGCTCGTTCTGCTTGCCTTCTACATCGGCCTCATCGTTGTTTCGGTAAGCATTGCCCGTAACGCCAGCGACTTGTTCGGCACTATCATCGTCATATGCGTGGTGGGCATGTGGCTGTTCCAGATTTTGGAGAACATTGGCATGGACTGCGGCCTTATGCCGGTAACGGGTATTCCCTTGCCCTTCGTCAGCTATGGTTCATCGTTCATGATCGTTAACTTCATGATGCTCGGTTTGATAAACTCAGTGTGGGTTCACAACAAACGATAGGCGAAAGGTTGCCTTATGAAGATGCCCATCGACATTCGCACGCTGCTTACTGCGGCTATCGACATCAACAAAGCGTGTTCCATCCCGGTTTCGGTGAATATCCTCATCGATGAAACGGCTACGCGCGAATTCCAGGTTTTTGTTCGCTCCGGCTTTAACAGCGAATCGCCCAATTCCCGTGTGATGGTGAGCTATTTCCCCACCCAGAAGGTTGACCCTGAGGTGGAAACCGATATCACGGTTATTGCCGCCGGGTCTAACCCTGAAGTGGGTCATATTGCCGCCCAGTTCCGTGAAAAGGGTACTGCCGCACTGGTTGTTGCCGAAGACGCGCAGGCGGTTTGCTCTGCCGCTGAAGCAGCAGGCTATCCCATTCCCGAAGAAGATTTGATTTCGTTGGGGGAGGGGCAGCAGTTCGATGAGGAGTTGAAGGGCGCCCTTGCCGACAAGATCGGCACTTGGATTGTTCGCGCTGATGCGGAAAAGCGCCTGGCGTTTTCCATTGCATATCCGTTTGTGCGCCGCCCGCTTGCCTACGAGGCCATCCGCAACACTTCCATTCAGAATGCCGGCGTGGGCGTTGTGGTGTTCATTCCCGGCGCCGACATGCCCATCATGACCGCAAACCAGGCGAAGATGGTTCTTCAGATTGCCGCTGCCTACGGCAACGAGCTTTCCGCCGACCGCATTAAGGAGCTTGCGGGCGTGCTGCTCAACGGCTTTTTCTTCCGCAGCGTTTCGCGTACGGTTGCCGGCGCTGTTCCGCTATTTGGCTGGGCGGTTAAGGGCACATTCGGCTACATTGGCACGCAGGCCATTGGCCATGCTGCCATCGAATACTTCGAAAACGGCGGTGATATCGCTGGCTTGGCTGCCGTTGTTGGCAAGGCCACTTCCAAGGCGGCTGATGCTGCTTCTGCGGCTGCTGGCAAGCCTGCTGTGCGCCAAGTTGCGGCCGCTCTAGGCCCCAAGGTGCAGAAGGCTGCTGTTACG